>JBDQIL010000449.1:0-4723 GCA_040264415.1 Myxococcota bacterium | reverse complement strand
GGCCCTCGGTGACCTCGATCGGCAAGTGGACGCCCTCGAAGACGAGCTCGACGCTGGCTGGCGCGCCGTCTCGGCCGCCTTCGAGCAGGCCATGTCGGCCGCCGAGCGCGCCGGCGATCCCGACGAGGTTCGGCGGCTGCGCTGGCAGCGGGCTGGCGAGCGGCGCCGCGCCGATGGGATCCGGCAGGAGCTGGCCCACGCCGCCCGTCGGGTCGCCATCGAAGCCCGCGCCGACGCCGCGCGCGCCCTGCACGCCGAGGCCGCCCTGGGGTGGATCGACCCCCGCTCCTGCGGCGGCTGCGGGGCCCCCCTCGAGGTGGGCGCGGTCTTCGCCCCCACCGAGTTCCTCTGTCGTCACTGCGGCGAGCGCACCCGGATGGAGCCGACCGCCGAGACCGAGCGCTACCTGGCCGACGGCGCGGTCGACGCCCTGGCTGACGAGGCCGCGCTCGACGATCTCGTCGAGCTCGAGAAGGCCCGCCGGCGATACACGGCGTGGCTCCACCCCATCAACGACGACTTCGCCGCCTTCGAGGCCGTGACCCGCCAGACCTGGACCCGCTGGGCCGACGCCCTGGCCCCCCTGCACCCTGGCTGGGACGACGCCCGCGCCCGGCGCGAGGCCGCCCGCCGGATCGATGAGACGCTGGCCCCGTGGCGATCCGACGCGGCGAGAGAGCGCCGCGAGCTGGTCAGCGTGGGCAGCGCGCTCCTCCGCGATGGCAAGCAACGGGAGGCCCTCGATCTGGCCCATGCTCAGCCGGGCGGGGCCGACCGGCTGCTCGAAGACCTCTCGGTGAGCCTGCACGAGCACGAGGATCGCACGGCCGCCTGGCAGTGCCTCGCGCTGGTGCACCACACGAGCCGGGTCCCCGACGATCGCGAGGGCTGGATGCGTCGGCGCATCTCTGAGCTCGACGAGGCGCTCCGCACCCGCTGACGGCGCGGCCTTGGGGCTCACGCTGGGGAGCGCGCGATCCGAACCCCTCGGTGTCTGAGCCGGAGCCGCCCGATGTCCAGCGTCGAACTCGATGTCCTCCAGCGCCTGCCGAGCCTCGCGCGCGTGCCCCGCGCCCAGCTCGCCGAGGCCCTCCCGCTGATGGTCCCCTTCAGCCTCGGTCCGAACGAGGTGTTGATTCAGGGAGGGGAGATCGACGACGCCCTCCTGCTCATCCTCGAGGGCGAGGTGTCGATCCTCGTGGGGGAGCCCGAGCTCGAGGTCGCCCGCGGCCGTCCGGGCGACATCCTGGGGGAGACCGCGCTGTTTCGCCCGGCCTGGCGCCGCGACGCCACGCTGCGGACCGCCACGAATTGCAGCGTGGTGCTGCTCGATGGGGCGCGGATCAGCGCCCTGCGGTCGGCCGAGAGCCCCGTGCTGGCGGCGATGGAGAGCTATGCGCTGGCGAGCATCGGGCGCCGGCTGCGGCGGGTCGCCCTGCAGGCCCCGCCCGAGGTGCTCGAGACGCGGGGGGCGGCCACCAAGGCGTCGATCGTCGACCGGGTCACCGGCTGGCTGCGCGGCCGCTCCGCCGCCAACGCCGCGCGCCGGGCGCCGACGGCCCTCGACGTGCTCGCCGCGAGTGACAACACCTTGAGCCCCGCTGCCCGCGAGCTGCTCGCTGGCCGCTTCCAGGCCCACGCCGTCCGTCCGGAGGAGGTGGTGGTGTGCACGTCCGACCCCAAGCCGCCGCTGGTGATGGTGTCGGCAGGGCTGGTCGAGCTGCGCGACCCCCGCGGGGGCACCGCCGAGCAGCGCGTGGTGGGTCGAATGGGGCCGGGCGCGCTGCTCAACCCGCTGTCGCTCGTGCACGGCCATGTGCCGCTGGCCCGCGCGGTCGCCATGGAGACGGGCTGGGTGCACGTCCTCCCGCGTGAGGCGGCCCAGGCCCTCCTCTCCTCTCCGTGCCCTGCGGGATCAGCGCTCCGGTCGCTCCTCTATGGCGAGCTGTTCGTGGAGCTGGTGCGCCGGAACACCGCCTGGCACCAGCGCGAGCGGGAGCGGGCGGCCGCCTGAGGCGCCCGGCCGCGGCCCGCCCGGCTACGCTGCGTTCATGGACCCCTCCGCCGAGACCTCCCACCGCACCAAGGGCCTGCTGCGCCTCACCATGGCGTGCAACGAGCGGTGCCCCTTCTGCAACGTGCCGGCCGAGGACTACCGACCGGCCACGCCGCCGCAGGCCACGATCGACGCCGATCTCGACGCCTTCGTCGCCTCTGGCGAGCGCACGCTCACGATCTCGGGGGGGGAGCCCACCCTGCTGCGGCGCCGCCTGCTCGACCTGGTGGCGGCTGCCCGCGCGCGGGGCGTGCCGCTGGTCGAGCTGCAGACCAACGCGGTGCTTCTCGACCCCGACTACGCGGGCGCCCTCGCTGACGCGGGGCTCACCTCGGCCTTCGTGAGCCTGCTCAGCGACCAGGCGCCATTGCACGATCACCTCGCCGGGCTCGACGGCGCCTTCGAGCGGTGCCTCGCGGGCATCGACGCCCTGCTCGACGCGGGGGTGCGGGTGACCCTGAACCCCGTGGTGGCACGCACCACCCACGATCGGGTGGCCGCCTACGTGCGCTTTGTGGCCGATCGACTGCCGCGGGTGCGCTCCATCTCGCTGTCTGCGGTGCAGCCGCACGGGCGCGCCGGGCGGGGCCAGGCCGCTGAGGCGCTCCTGCCGGACTACGCCGTGCTCGCCGAGCAGGTGCCGCAGGCCCAGGCCGCGGCCGCGGTCGCGGGCATCGAGCTGCTCAACCCCTACTGCGGCCTGCCGCTCTGCGTGGGCTGGGCCGACGACCCCGACCGCAGCGTCGAGGCCATCGAGGCTGAGGGGGGCGGCTGGCGGCCGCTGCCCGGCATCGAGAACCAGGGAGACAAGGCGCACGGGGCGCCCTGTCGTCGGTGCGCCTGGCGCACGCGCTGCGGCGGCGCCTGGCGCGCCTACTGGTCGCTGCGGGGCGGCGCGGGCATCGCCCCGCCCGCGACGCTGGCGCTGCCGTGGGACGGGCCGCCCGGTCCGGCCCAGGCCACGATCGCCGCTCCGGGCGGCCCGGTCGCGTCCACCTGGCCGGCCCTGCGCGCCGCCCGCGCCCCCACGGTGCTCCTGCACACCGACCGGCTCGCGCGCGGCGACGCCCTGCGCCTGCTGCAGTCGGGCTGCACCGATCTGGCGGTCACCCTCGACCCAGCCGGGCTGCTGCGGCCCGACCACGCCGCCCGCGCGGCCACGGCCCGCACCCTGCAGCAGGTCCGGCGCCTCGTGGGCGCCATGGCGGCGGCGCCGCCGGCCCGCGCCTTGCGGTGCTGGGTGCGGGTCGAGCCGCAGCACGCCACCGCCGATGAGGCGGCTGCCGCGCGCGAGTGGGCGGCCGGGCTCGGCCTGCCCGACGCCTGACCTGGCCGTCGAATACCGGCGCGGCTCGCCCCGTCGCATCGACAGCCTGCTGCTGGAGACCCCATGATCCCCCCCCGCGCTGCCCTGTCCCTGTCCCTGCTCGTCACGGGCTGCTTCGACGTGGACCAGCCCATGTCGGCGGCAGAGTTCTCCGAAGCGGTCGAGATGATCGCCCTGTCGAACCGCGCCGAGGCGCGCAGCGGCGAGGTGGTGCAGATCTCCACCGACTTCACCATCGGGGCGGCGGTCGAAGACAGCATCGACAACCTGCGCGCCTTCTACGAGAGCCAGGCGCCGTGCGCCGAGATCACACAGGTGGAGGGCACCCTCACGGTGGACTTCGGCGTGACCGGCGACGGCTGCGCGTTCAACGGCACCACCTGGACCGGGATCCAGACGCTCACCCTCGAGCAGCCCGCCGACGGCGCGCTCACGGTGGTCCACGGGTGGCAGGGCCTCACCGACGGTGACGTGCAGCTCGACGGCGCCGCCAGCGTGGTCTGGTCGGCCGGCGATCGCACCCGAGAGGTGGTCCACGACGGCCTGTGGACCCTCGAGGGTCGCGAGCTGCGGGTCGATGGCGAGCGCACCGAGCGGCTGCTCGACGAGGCGGCCGGCGTCGCGGGCGGCATCCGCATCGATGGCGATCGGTCGTGGACGGTCGATGGCGCCGAGTGGGGGCTGGTGCACGCCGGCGTCGAGGTGCAGTGGGACGATCCGATCTCCCAGGCTGGCACCTCCATCGTGGTGAACCCCAGCGGCAAGCTGCTGAGCGCCGAGTTCGAGCGCCAGGACGCCGACACCATCCGCCTCACCCTGAGCAACGCGGGGCGAGAGCGGGCCTACGATGTCAGCCGGGCCGGCGAGGTCACCGAGGTGGCTCTGTAGCGGTTGTGCCGGTCTAAGGGCGATGTTGACGGTATTCCGACTGGAATAAATATATCCCTTGCACACGGTTCTGTACAGGGTAGGAGAGGGGGGCCTCCCCGGAGGGACAGCACCATGCTGCCCGCCCTGCTGCTCTCCCTGACGCTGCACCATCCTGCCCTCGCGCAGGAGGTCCCGGCCGCTGAGCCGGCCCCGGCCGCTGAGCCGGCCCCGGCCGCCGGAGCGCAAGGCCGACCCGAGCTGCCCTCCGTCGTCGATGCTCCGCCGCCGCCCTACCCGCCGGCCGCGCTGGCGGCCGGCAAAGAGGCCACCGTGCAGCTCGAGGTCGCCCTCGATCTCGACGGGTCGGTGCTCGACGCGCGCGTGGCTGAGCCGGTGGGCGACGGCTTCGACGAGGCCGCGCTGCTGGCCGTGCAGGCCACCACCTTCTCGCCCGCCCGCGACGCCTCGGG
>JBDQIL010000448.1:0-4725 GCA_040264415.1 Myxococcota bacterium | reverse complement strand
GGCCCGGAGACCCGGCCGATGGAGGGCGGATCGTGGTGGACCTGGTGCGCGCGCTGGTCGCCGCCGGAGAGCGGGCGGCCGCGCTGCCGCCCGCCGGCGCCGTCGCGCACCTGAGCGACGTCATCGACGGCCTCTCGGGTCTCGAGGCGGGCGACGCTGCGGTGCTCGGCTACGCCGCCCGGCTGACCCTCGCGCCCCGCACCCTGCGGGCCGCCCACCTGACGCCGCTCCGCGCGGCGGGGCTCGGCGACGGCGACGTGCATGACGTGGCCCACGTGGTCGCCTGCTTCAACTACATGAATCGGCTGGCCGACGGCCTGGGCGTGGTGCAAGGCGCGTCCAATGGCGCCTGGGCGCGGCAGCTCCTGGGCGACGCGGCCTGGGCGCGCCACCAGGCTTGGGGCCGGCCCGAGGGTGCCAGCGACCCCGACGGTGCTTAGACTGATTGCCTGTGTTCCTGGAGGAACCATGTCCGAACAGCCCGGCCGCCCGCTCCGTGACGATGACGTCATCTACGACTGGAACACCCGCGGAGACACCGTCTCGCCGCCGATGAGGCGCGTGGAGTTCGTGGACGAGACCCTCCGCGACGGCATCCAGTGCCCGTCGGTCACCGATCCGCCCATCGAGGCCAAGCACGAGATCCTCCGCCTGCTGGCGAGCGTGGGCGTCGATCACGTCGACATCGGCCTGCCCGGCGCGGGGCCCCGCGCGGTCGCCGACGTGACCGTGCTGGCCGAGCAGATCCGAGACGAGGGCCTCTCGATCCGCGCGCAGTGCGCCGCCCGCACCCACCCCAACGACATCCGCCCGATCATCGAGGTGTCGCAGAAGGTGGGCATCCCCATCGAGGTGATGGCCTTCCTCGGCGCTTCGCCCATCCGCCTCTACGCCGAAGGCTGGGACGAAGCCCTGCTCGAGCAGCGCACCCGCACCGCGGTCAAGATGGCGAAGGACGCCGGCCTGCCCTGCACCTTCGTCACCGAAGACACGGTGCGAAGCCGTCCGGCCACCCTGCGGCGCCTGTTCACCGCGGCGATCGAAGAGGGCGCCGATGGCCTGTGCCTGTGCGACACGGTCGGCCACGCCACGCCCAACGGCGTGTTCAACCTCGTGCACTTCGCCCGCGACATCGTGCGCAGCCTCGACGCCGACACCCGCATCGACTGGCACGGCCACGACGACCGCGGCTTCGGGCTGAGCAACGCGCTGACGGCCATCGAAGCGGGCGCGGATCGGGTGCACGGCACCGTGCTGGGCATGGGCGAGCGGGTGGGCAACACCCCGCTCGACCTCTTCCTGGTCAACCTCAAGTTGCTGGGCGTCATCGACACCGACCTGAGCGACCTCGGGCGGCTGGTCGATCTGGCGTCGCAGGCCTGCGAGGTGCCGGTGCCGATGAGCTACCCGGTGTTCGGGCGTGACGCCTTCCGCACGGGCACGGGCGTGCACGCCGCGGCGGTGATCAAGGCCATCGACAAGGGCGACGACTGGCTGGCCGACCGCGTCTACTCGGGCGTGCCCGCGTCGTGGTTCGGCCGCCGCCAAGAGATCGAGATCGGCCACATGGCCGGCGACTCGAACATCAAGTACTGGCTTCGATCGCGCGGAATCGAGCCGGTTGATGGTCTGGTCGCGGTCATCCGGGCTGCCGCCAAGGCGACGAACCGCCTGCTCGAGAACACCGAAGTGCAAGCGCTGGTCGATGAGTGGACCGGCCGGTCGAGCGCCGCACGCTGACGCTCAGTCGGGAGACCCCTCGGGGTCGGCTTCGCCCGCCCGCAGGGCCGCGCGGATGCGCTCCTTGCGGGCCGAGTCGCTCTGCGCGTCAGCCCGTCGTGCCTCGCGCCGGGCGTCGCTGTATCGCTGGTTGTTCTGTACGATCCGTACAATGAACAAGAGCCCGAACACCCAGTTGAAGATGCGGAGCGATCCGTCGAGGCCGGGGATGCCGGCCGCCATCACATAGATCGACGCGGCGAGGTTGAGGGCCTGAGCGCCCCAGAAGAGCACGGGCCGGCGCTCCCAGCCCGGAACCCGGACGAGCACGTGGTTGGCGGCGAGCACGCCCACCACGGCGAGAAGGATGGCGTCACCAGGCTGCATGCCGCGGCTCTATCCCGCCGGGGGCGGGTCCACCGCGACGTTGTCGATCAGGCGGGTGCGTCCGTAGCGGGCCGCGCCGAAGGCCCGCGCGGGCCGATCGAGGCGGGTGAGGGGCTCGAGCGACGCCGCGTCTCTGACCTCGAGGTAGTCCACCTCGTCCGCTGTGAGCTCACCGTGAGCGCGCTGCAGCAAGGCGCTCACGCGGGTCTCGCCGGCCGCGGCGGCGGACTGGATCCCGTGCAGGGCGCGGCTCAGGCTGAGGGCCCGCTGGCGCTGCTCGGCGCTGAGATACGCGTTGCGCGACGACAAGGCCAGCCCGTCGGGGTCGCGAACCAGCGGCCCCCCCACGACCTCGATGGGCAGGGCGAGATCCCGCGCCATTCGGCGGATGAGGGCGAGTTGCTGGTAGTCCTTCTCGCCAAAGACCGCGACGGATGGCTGGACGAGGCCGAAGAGACGCGCCACCACGGTGGTGACGCCTTCGAAGTGGGCGGGGCGACTGGCCCCACAGAGCCCATCGCTCAGCCCGCTCACCCGCACCCGGGTGCTGTGGTCGGGCGGGTAGAGCTCGGGCGGCATGAACAAGACGTCGACGCCGTGCTCGCGGCATTTCTGCGCGTCTCCGTCGGGGTCACGGGGGTAGCGGTCGAGGTCTTCTCCCGGGCCGAACTGGAGCGGGTTGACGTAGATCGACGCCACCAGCCAGTCGCACCGGCCGCGGGCCAGGTCGAAGAGGCTGGTGTGTCCGCGGTGGAGGAAGCCCATGGTGGGCACGAAGCCCACCCGCTCGCCGCGGGCGCGGCGGCGGAGGGCCTCGAGCTGGAGGGCGTGGGGGTCGGTCTCGATGCGCATGGGCAAGCCGGTGTCCCAACCAGGCGGTCTCGGGGGGCCGCTCGGTCGTCAGGCTGCGTCAGACGCAGCCCCAAGGGTCGCGTGAAGGTGGAGCTCGTCGGAGCGGTCGCGGTCGCGCCCGGCTCAGTACAGCCGGGCGATCTTGGCGGACGGACGCCGGCGATGAAAGCAGTGCTCCTCGGCCGGGAAGCTGCCGTCGCGGACCGCGGCGACGAAGCCTCGGAAGGCGTCGGTGGCAGGCGCCTCGAGCTCGGCGAAGCGCCGAACGAAGCGGGGCTTGAAGCTGCTGTTCAGCCCCAGCAGGTCGTTGCAGACGAGCACCTGGCCGTCGCAGTCGGGGCCGGCGCCGATGCCGATGGTGGGCACGTCGAGCGCCGCGGTCACCTCTGCGGCGAGCTCTGCCGGCACCATCTCGAGCACCACGCAGAAGGCGCCGGCGTCTTGCACGGCCTGGGCGTCGCGGAGCAGCTGCTCGGCTGCCTCGTCCGAGCGGCCCTGCACCCGCCACCCGCCGACCGCGTGGACCGACTGCGGCGTGAGGCCTACGTGCCCGACGACGGGGATGCCGGCCTGCGTGATGAGCGAGATGGCGGGCGCGCTGCGCTCGCCGCCTTCGAGCTTCACCGACTGGCACCCGGTCTGCTGAACCAGCCGGCCGGCGCTCTGCAGCGCCTGCTGGGGCGAGACCTGGTAGGTCATGAAGGGGAGATCGACGACCAAGTGGGCCTTGTCGAGGCCGCGGGCCACGCACTTTCCGTGGTAGACCATGTCATCGAGGGTGACGGCCAGCGTGTCGGGGAGGCCTTGGACGACCATCCCGACGCTGTCGCCGACGAGCACCATGTCGACATCGGCTGCTTGCGCGAGCCGGGCCATGGAGTAGTCGTAGGCGGTGACCATCGCGATCTTCTGGCTGCTGGCCTTCATCTTGAGAAGGTCCAGGACCGTCTTTCGCGTCATGGGGTTCTCTTTTCGTGCTTGGGACCCTGCGCGAGCAGGGGCGCGGTCCTGCCAGCCGGGGCACCCGGTCCAGTGAACGTTGCAGGGGGGCTCTATCCCGCCGCCAGCCTCGTCGGGGGCGTTGACGGCGCGGGGGCCGCTCGGCATCATGGGGGCATGGCGTCCCACCCTTCAGGCCCATTTCGCGTCCGCATCGACGGCGTCGAGCGCGCAGTCGCCGACTGGCCGTCGCTCGTGGCGTTGGCGCGCGACGGTCAGATCGTGGAGCGCACCCCGATCCGGCTGCCAGACGGCGCCGCCTGGATCCCGGCGCGCGACCTGGATGGGCTCGCGTCCCACTTCAGCGCTGACCCTTGGGCAGCCTGGGAGGACGCCGATGAAGACTCGATTCGTGAGGCCCTCGACGCGGTCGCGGGGCCGGGAGATCCCGGCGACTTCGACGATCTGCCCACCCACCCGGGCCTGCCGGCCGACACCGGGCTGCTCGCGGCCGAGCTCGACCCTCGCGCCATCGCGCCCCTCGAGGACGACGGCGAGCCGGCGAACCCGGAGGTCGAGTCCCTCCCCAGCACGGCCATGGCGCCCATCTCGGAGCCCGCGGAGGTCGACCGCGCGCGCGGCAAGGTCATCGCCTTCCCGGCGGGGCGCGCCGCGCCGCTGACCGCGGTCGATGGGTCGTCCGCGCTCCACCCAGAGGCGTCGCCGATCCCACTGCGTCCTCCGGCGCCGCTCCCGCAGCGCGCCGACCCGGCCCCCCCCAGCGGCCCCCGCTGGGGTCGTCTGGCTGCCATCGGGGCGGCCGGGATC
>JBDQIL010000447.1:0-4739 GCA_040264415.1 Myxococcota bacterium | reverse complement strand
GGTCGGCGCGGCCGCTACCAGGGCAGGTCGCGCTGCACGCCCAGCCGCGCCGCCATGCCCAGCCCGAAGCCTGGCGCGAGCCCGAACTCCGGGCTGAGCTGCATCCCGACCCGCCACGCCTCGACCACCCGCACGTCGAGGGTGAGCTCGATGGTCTGGTCGAGGCGCACCACTGGCGCGTGCTGGTGGGGGAAGAAGGTCTGGAGCTGCAGCCCGGTGCCGAGGCCTGGGCGGACCCGTCGGCGCGGGAAGGCGATCACGCGCACGCCAGCCGAGACGGGGACCAGCGACAGCTCGGGGCCGCCCATGAACCCGGTGGCGGCGCGCAGGTGGATGGCGCCGTCGGGAGCAAAGGGGCGCCACAGCGCCTCGGGGTGCACACCGAAGGCCAGCCCCACGAGATCCACCTCGGCGGGCAGCCCGACGCTCCAGCGCCCCGGGTCGGACAGCGGGGTGGGCTCGGCGCGAGGCGGGGCGGCGGCGAGCGCGGCCCCGAGCAGCATCGGGATCACCATGCGAACGCCCCCCAGTCCGAGAAGATCGGCCCCCACGCGCCGTCCGAGAAGTCCTCCTCCACGCCGAAGCCGAGCTGGAAGTCGCCGGTGGTGCCCTGCGGAACCCAGACCACGATCTCGTAGGTCGACGCCTGCGGCAGGTGGATGGCAAAGCTGCCGGTCGTGTACAGCGTCCGCCGCATGACCTGCTCGAAGTAGACCTCGCGCTCACCCGCGTCGTTGCGGTCGATGAAGACGCCGTCGCCCTCTTCGACCTCGATCGGCAGCCACGCCCGCTCGTCGTCGCTGGGCTGGGGCAGCCCGGGGCCGATCACCGCGTAGGCGGGACGGTGGTCCGCCCACTTCTTGCGCACTGGAACCATCAGCTCGATGGGCATCGCGAATGGCGTCTCGTAGGTCAACTCGAAGACGAAGACCTCGTCGCCGTCGTGGAACTCGCCCGCGTAGACCCAGCTGATGGTGGGGTCGTCGACCACGACCCGGCCGCCGGCGGTCTGCGGGCGGTGCGCCTCGACGCTCGGCAGCAGGGCGAGGCCCAAGAGCAGCGCGCGGGTCATGGCAGGCACGCGTCGGGCAGGTCGTCGTAGGCCTGGCGCATCCAGTCGAGCCCCGACTCGCAGGCGTTCGTGCAGAGCTCGGCGCCTTCGGCGGAGCCCCAGCAACCACCGCCGGGCTCGAACCGCACGTTGTCTGTCTCGACGCCCAGCTGGCTGTCGCGGGCTGCGATGCAGCTCGACCAGGCCACGCACTCGGGCGACGGGTCTACTGGGCCACAGGCGGCGAGTCCCATCAGGGCCGCAGCGGCTGCGATACCGGGCCAGTGCATGTCCTCTCCTGGTTGCGGGGACATCCTATCGAGGGATCGGCGCGAGCCCAACGCGCTGTCGCCGATTCGGCCCGGGGGCCCGGTCGCTCCCCCGCCGAGGCTCCGACCAGGCGCATGACGGGCGACGCGCCGGTGGTGGCCGAAGCGGGACATGGCAGAGCTGCCGAGACCCAGCGCCGCCGGGGGACCGGCCGGCCGCCGAGGGGCAGCCGCAGGGCCCTCAGCAGCGCCGCATCGTCGCGCAGACCGACCGGCGGACGGGGTGTCTCAGAGCGAGACGAGGGTGACGTCGAGGCGCCAGACGTCGGCTGGGTTCGTGTCATTGCTGATGAAGCTGAACTGGAGCTCCTGGGCTCCCGTGCTCGCGTCGCAGGTGTAGGTCTCGTCGATAGAGAAGGGCGTCACGTCTGCGTCGAGGCCCTCAGAGAATGCCTCGATGGTGCCATCCGGCGCGAGCAGGACCCAGCTGCTGGGGGGGGGTGACGCCATCCCCCAAGACGTACAGCCGGCCCGTTCGGTCCCGGTCCCACCCAGACGGGAACGTGGTCGTCGGCGTGGTCGCGCCCGTGCCGGTGGAGGAGCCCAGCGAGACGCCGCCGACGGACTGTGCAAAGGTGGCGGACCACGACCCCTCGAGGTCGTCGCAGATGTCGCCGCTCGGGGTCGAAGAGCAGGTCAAGCCGGCGTCCGTGACGGCGCCCTGGACGAGGTCGAGACAGGCCGCGTGCTGGTCGGTGTTCATGTAGGCGCTGTACTGGGCGGGGCTGTCCACCTCGCAATAGGTGAAGTCGCCGTGGGCATCTTCGCTGGTGGCCACGGTGAAGGTGGCGCCCGCGGACGAGATCGTGAACGTCTCGTCTACGCCGTCGGTCGACGCGCTCGGCCGCAGGTCATCCTCTGTACAGGCCGTGAAGGTCTCCACGGCGAACCCGGCGGCGTCCCAGCAAGGGCACTGCGCCGCCGTCGACGCGCTCGTGGCCACCACGCTCTACGACACGAGGTTCTCGCCGTCGTACGGCCACAGCCCCTCATCGACCATGGACAGCGTCCATCTGCCCTCCAGCTCTGCCGTGTCGAAGGCGCTGACGGGCTCGTTCGGCTGCAGGGAGCCGACCACATCGACCGTCACGCCCGTGCCGCGGTCGGCGGGGGGATCGGGCACCGGGTCGGCGGGGTTGTCGACGCGCTCATGCAGGATGGTGGTGGTGGAGCCGTGCTCGAGGCTCAGCTGGACCCGTCGGCCACCGTGACCAGCGCGTAGCCGGAGAACCCGCTGATCTGCACCACCGCGTCGGCGCCGGCCTCGGCCATGCCGGGCACCACCTCCCACGAGGTGTCGTCGTCGTCGTCGTCGGTGCGCATCACCGCGAGCCGGTCGTCCCAGCCGCCGTGGGGCAGCGTGAGGGTGGCGGGCTCGGCGAAGGTCAGGCCGTGCGGCTCGAGGGACAGCGCGCAGCGCACGCCGTCCGTGAAGGTGGGGGCGTCGGCCCAGCCCTCGAGGTCGGTGATGACCGTGGCGGTGATCTCGACGTCTTCCGTGAGGGCTCCCGCCGGGATGTCCAGCGTGGCCCCGCCACCGAGGTCGATCTGCCCGCCGTCCGGGCCCACGGTCATGTCGTCTTGACCGCCCGGGTCATGGGTGTCGGTGCCGTCGGTGCCGTCGGCGGCGCCGCCATTGTCCGCCGGCTCTGACGGGTCGGTCTTGCAGGCGGAGAGCAGGACGAGGAGGGCGAGGGTGCGGCGCATGGAGAGCTCCGTCGACCGGGGAGAAGCAGCGGGCGGGCGCTGACGCGCCGCGGCGGACCGTAGACGACGGTCGCCACCCACGGTGCGCCCGCTTGTCACCAAGTCGCAGGGTCGGCGCTCCACCCACCCACCGCCGCGCGACAGAGGGCCGGAGGTGCCAGCCGACACCCAGCCGTTCACCAGCAGTGGTGCGCACGCGTGGCGTGCTTCGAGGCGACGGGCGGGCCGCGCCTGACCGCGACCGCCCGACCCGCGGCGGCCGGTCAGGCGCGGGCCTCGACGCACCTCAGGCCCAGACCACCGGCTTCTTCTCGTCCAGCCAGCCCTGGGCCTTGTCGCTGTAGCGGTCCTCGATCTTGTTGCGCTTCATCTTCATCGTGGGCGTGAGCAGCCCGCTCTCGATGGTCCACTCGTCGGGGATGACGACGAAGCACGCCAGCTTCTCGTGGTGGGCCAATTCGGCGTTGACGGCCGACAGGTGCTCCTTGAGGGCGGCTTCGATGCGGCCCTTGTCGGAGGCGAGGTTCTTGCGGGACTCCTCGCCCAGCAGCACCATGGCGTAGGCGCTGCGCAGGCCGCTGCCTGACACGCACGCCACCTCGACGTCGTTCTGCGTGAGGATCTCGTTCTCGATGGGGGCGGGGGCCACGTACTTGCCCTTGCTGGTCTTGAAGAGCTCCTTGGTGCGGCCCGTGATGCGCAGGCGTCCGTCGCTGTCGATCTCGCCGCGGTCGCCCGTGCGCAGGTAGCCGTCTTCGGTGAAGGCCTCGGCGGTGGCCTCGGGGCGCTTGTAGTAGCCCGTCATGTTGGCCGGGCTCTTGATGAGGATCTCGCCCTCATCGGACAGCGTGCAGTCTACGCCCGGGTACGTCTCGCCGACGAAGCCCACCTTGACTCGGCCCGGCCGGGTGACGTGGCTGTAGCAGAAGTTCTCGGACATGCCGTAGCCCTCGAGCAGCTCGAGGCCGAGGGCGCGGTACCAGTGGATGAGGTCGGCGGGGATGGGCGCCGAACCCGAGCCCGCGAAGCGCACCTGATCGAGGCCCAGCCCGCTGAGGACCTTCTTGCGGATGATGTTGTTGATGATCGGGATCTTGAGCAGCAGCGAGAGCCGCGACGGCGGCATCTTGGCGCTCACGCCCTGCTGGAACTTCAGCCACAGGCGCGGCACGCTGACGAAGAGCGTGGGGCGGGCCCGGTTGAGGTCGGCCACGAAGGTCTGCAGGCTCTCTGCGAAGAACAGGTGCGTGCCGAAGACCAGGCTGGCCGTCTCGACCACCCACCGCTCGAAGACGTGCGCCAGCGGCAGATAGCTGAGCATGCGGTCGTCGTCCTTCACGCCCAGCTGCTCGCCCACGCCCAGCGCCGCGATCGTCATGGCGTGGAACGTGAGCATGACGCCCTTTGGCTTGCCCGTGCTGCCCGACGTGTAGACGAGCGTGGCCAGGTCGTCGAGGGCGGGCTGGTGGGGCTGGTCGATGGGGTCGGTGCTGTCGCACAGCGCGTCCCACTGGTCGCCCTCCGCGGAGCCCGGCGCCAGCGGCAACACCACGCGGGGCATGTCCGCGGGGATGCCGGGCGCCATGGCGTCGTAGCCGTCCAGCTTGCCGACGAAGACCAGGACGCTGTCGCTGTGATCGAGGATGTAGTTG
>JBDQIL010000446.1:0-4742 GCA_040264415.1 Myxococcota bacterium | reverse complement strand
CGGCGGGGCTGGGAGGAGCTCGGTGGTGACCTCTTTGTGACCCGCGAGCCGCAGACGCTCGGCGTAGACCCGGCGGGTGGCCTCGGCCGCCTGCCGCTGCGCCTCGGACGCGGTGTAGATCGCCGACCGGTACTGCGTGCCCACATCGCCGCCCTGGCGCATGCCTTGCGTGGGGTCGTGGCTCTCCCAGAACACCCTCAGCAGATCGGTGTACGAGACGACCGTCGGGTCGAAGGCCACCAGCACCACCTCGGTGTGGCCGGTCATCCCGGAGCAGACCTCTTTGTAGGTGGGGTTCGGCGTGGCGCCACCCTGGTAGCCAGCGGCGGTGGAGTACACGCCGTCGATCTGCCAGAAGAGACGCTCCGCGCCCCAGAAGCACCCGAGGCCGAAGTAGGCCAGCTCGATTCCATCTGGGAACGGGCCCCGCAGGGGGTTGCCGTGGACCGCGTGGCTGGCGGGCACCGGCATGGGCGCCGCACGGCCCTGCAGCGATTCGGCTGCGGTGGGTACCTGCAGTGCCTTCTCACGGCCAAACAGATTGCTGAACAGCATGGGGACCTCGAGGGGTTGCGTCGGTCAAAGGCCTATCCCAGCACCAAGAGCACACCAGCACCCGGAAAAGTGGGCGCCGGAGCTTCCCAACCCCGGCTTCGGGGGAGTAGTCTCGCCGCGCTCCGGGCTCCATCCCCCGTCCGGAAGGAGTCACCATGCGCTGCGCCTCTCGCCTGCTCTCCGCTCTCGCGCTCTGTGCCGCGGCGGCCGTGACCGGAACCCCGGCCCACGCAGGCGCCCTGGTCTACAGCAACCAGCTGGCCGTTCGCTACAACCCGCTCGGTCTGCAAGACGAGCTCCGGGTGGGCTACCGCGCGAAGCTGGGCAAGGCCCCGAGCGACGACATCCTCTTCGGCAAATCCTACATCAACGTGGGCGCCATCGGCCGCGGGAGCCCCCAGTTTCTCCAGGGCGGCCTCTACCTGAAGACGCTGCCCATCGCGGTGCTCGAGCTGCAGGCGTCGGCGGTCCGGGTCAAGGGGCTCTCGTCTTTGCAGGACGTGCAGGAGACCTCGTACTTCACCGGCGGCACCATCGACGCCGCCACCGACGCGGGCGACATCATCACCGACGGCTGGCAGGCCACCATCCAGCCGCGCCTGCAGTACAAGACCGGAAACATCGCCATCCGCAACACGGCGATGTTTCGGATGTTCGCCCTGGATGGCTTGGTCGAGGGCGGGCGGTTCTACGACCAGACGACCGACGTGGTCACCGATTACGACAGCTGGATCTGGCAGAACGACGTCGACGCCTTCTACGCAGACGACTCGAAGCAGTGGGTGCTCGGCGCCCGCTACTCCCACGTGCACCCCTTCACAGATGCGGCCGAGATGATCGACCGCGCGGGGCCGGTCTTCGCCTACAAGTTCAAGGAGAAGACCGAGGGGGGCGCCTTCGCCAGCCCGGCGCTCATCGTGCTCTCCCAGTGGCACCTGCGCCACGCGTACCGCGCAGGCCAGAGCACCAGCCGAGCGATCCCGTACTTCGCGGTCGCCTACTCCTTCAAGGGCAGGCTCACGAAGTAGCGCGGCCGCTCGGGCGGGCGGTGTAGGCTGGTGGCCCGCACCGGAGCCCCCATGCCACGCGCGCTCGCCTCGTTGTCTGCTGCCGTCGTCGCACCGCTCCTGGTGATCTTGGCCTGCGGGCCCGGCTCCGAGCCGGCGGACGGCAGCGCCGACGCCGGAGACGGCGGGGCAGGTGGAGCCGACGGCTCTGACGGCTCTGACGGCTCTGACGGCTCTGACGGAGCGGATGGCGCAGACAGCGCCGCCCCCGACGGCTGCCTGGAGACATCGGCGGCGGGCCTCCCAGACGGCCTCTCCTGGGACGACGTCACCTGGCTCGAGCTCGACGGTGGGTCGGACGCCCTGCTCGACTTCTCTCAGCCCCTGCTGTCCTCCGAGTGGGCCGGCTCGTCTCGGACTTGGGACCTGAACGCCGTCGAGATGGAGTCCGCCAACGGTTTTCGCCTCGAGCGCCCCGGGCGGGTGGTCGCCGCGCGGGCCCAGTGGACCGCGCTCGCCGACGAGCCCACCCCCGCCCGCCTCCACATCTGGCCGGACTTCGGCAGCAATGGCTACATGTGGGACACCGAGCGCCCCGACGCGACGGTGGTGCGGTGCCTGACCGCCACCGACGACGGGGTCTGGGTGGACCACGTGCTCGAGGCGCCCATCTCGGTGCCTCAGCCGCTCCACGTCTTCGCTGGGTGGCGGCGGCTCGAGGGGCACAGCGAGGCCGCGCTCTACGCTGAAGACACCTTCTCCGACGCCGAGCCCTATGTGGCGGGGGCCTGGTTCAAGGGCGTCGAAGACTCGACCTACTACCTCGGGTTGGCGACGCCCTGGTACGTCTCGCGGGTGCGCCTCGGGGTGGTCTACGACGCGCCCATCGCCGACGAAGACCGTCCCTTTCGGGTCGATCTCGGGCTCACCGTGGGCCGCCGGGTCGCGTGGGGAGACTATGACGGCGATGGAGACGACGACTTGATGAGCAGCGGCCCCACCTTGCACCGAAATGACGGGGGCGGGCTCTTCACCGACGTGACCGCCGCGGCCCTCGGCGCCACCGCCAGCGCTGGAGGCGGGGTCTGGGGTGACTACGACAACGACGGCTGCATCGACTACTTCGGGCTGGGGACCAGCTACACCCGGGGCGACCTGTTGTTGCACAACAACTGCGACGGCACCCTGTCCGACGTCACCGCGACGGCCGGCATCGACGACCTGCAGGCTGAGCGCGACTGTGACGGAGACGGTCTGCCCGAACACGCCCCCACCGAAGGGGCGGCCTGGTTCGACCTCGACCAAGACGGCCTGCTGGACCTCTACCAGGCGAACTACGAGTGCAGCTCCGAGCACGACTCGTACCGCAACTACGACGACCGCGTGTGGCGCAACAACGGCGATGGCACCTTCTCCGACTGGACCCTCGCCGCTGGAATCCCCGACGACAACCAGGCGGGCCGCGGGGTCACCACCGGAGACCCCGACCAAGACGGCGACACCGATCTGTACGTGAGCAACTATCGGCTCGACCGGAACTTCTACTTGGACAATGCGGGGGGAGGCGCCCTCTCCGATGCAGCTGATGCGAACGGCACCCGCGGCGACATGGTGCGCGGCGCGTACGGCCACACCATCGGAGCGGTCTTCGGAGACATCGACGGCGACGCCGACTTCGACCTGGTGGCCGCCAACCTCGCGCACCCGTTCTATTACGGCTTCTCCGACCGCACGAACGTGTTCATCCGGGGGGCGGACGGCCGCTACCAGGACGAGCGAGACGACCGCGGCATCTACTACCGCGAGACCCACTCCAGCCCCGTGCTCTTCGATGCAGACAATGACGGCGATCTCGACCTGTTCATCACCGCGGTCTACGCCCATCGAGACAGCGACTTCTACCGGAACGACGGCGCCGGCTACTTCACCCTCGACAACCACGAGAGCGGGCTGGTGCGCCAGAACGGGTGGGGAGCGGCCGCGGCCGACATCGACCAGGATGGCGACCTCGATGTCGTGGCGGACACCCTCTTCCGGAACGACGGCGAATACGCCGCCTCGCTCGCGGTCACCGCCGTGGGCACGGCCGGCGCCGGCGGCCTGTCGAACCGATCGGCCATCGGGGCGGTGATCGAAGCCCGGGTGGGCGACCAGGTGCTGCTGCGACACGTCTCCGGTGGCTCGGGGACCGGCGTGCAGGACAGCCTCACCCAGCACCTCGGAGCCGCCGGCGCCGAGCGCCTGGACGCTGTGACCGTGCGGTTTCCTGGGGGCGCGTCGGTGACGGTCGAGGCGGTCGAGGTCGCCGCAGGGCGGCTCTGGGTGCGGGAAGACGGCGAAGTGGCCACGGGCTGGTCGCCGCCCGACTGGTAGGGTCACGGCGCCCCGCTGTCATCGGGGCCGCCGGCATCGGCGACGAGGCGGTGGACGGTCCCGGCTCCCGCTTGAATGAGCCCGGCCTCCGTCAGCGCGGTCGCGGCGGCGTCGCCCGAGAGGGCCACCCGCACGGCAGCGGCGTCTCGAGGCAGCGGGCTCCATCGGTCGACGTCCAGGGGAGACAGCCACGGCCGGAGGGCGTCACGATCCCCAGGTCCCCGCCCTCCGAGCAGCGGCTCCGGCGCGTCCGCGGCCGACGCGAGGCGCAGTCCCGAGAGGGTCGAGGGGTCGGCCGAGGGCAGGTGGCCCGCCGGCGACGAGCCCCTGCAGCCCGTGGGTGGCGACCAGCGCGATCAGCGCGAGGGTCAGCGTCGACGCGAGGCCGGCGTCCGCGCGGGTGAGCTCGCCCAGCGCGGGCGCCACGCCGGCGACCGACCCGGCCGCCTCCCTTCGGCGGGGACCCGCGCTGCGATGAGCGGCGCGCCAGGACCAGCCGAGGAGGAAGGCGCCGAGCGGCGCGGCGGCCCCAAGAGCGATGAGCAGCGTGCCCATCGACCGCACGAGCTCGCCGGCGCTGCCAGCCTGGTGGGTGAGCCCGCCTCCGTGCCCGGCTCCGGGGTGGTCGCCGTCGCCGCTGCCGTCGCGTCCGACAGCACGACCGCGGTGGCCCCAAGGGGCGCCGCCACCCAGCTCGTCACGCGGTGGGGCTCCCCCCGCCGGGTCCGCTGGGCCTGGGGGGTCCGGGCGGCGAGCACCGAGAGCGCGACGGTCTCGGCCAGGGTCGGGTGAGCCGACAGGTGGATG
>JBDQIL010000445.1:0-4763 GCA_040264415.1 Myxococcota bacterium | reverse complement strand
GAGCTCTCGCGGTGGGCTGGCCGGAGATCACCGGTCTACAAACGAGAGCGGCCGCGACAGCAGACGCCGTCGCGGCCGCGCTGGAGCGCGAAGGCTCAGTCCTTGAAGATGGCGTTCAGGAAGTCGAGACCGTTCTCGTTCATCCCGACGCTCTCGCCAGACTGCAGCTTCTGACCGACCAGGTACGCGTCGTAGGCCGTGATGATCGGGATGATGAACCCGATGCCGAGGCAGCTGAGCACCAGGGTCGCGACGATGGACATGATGCCCTTCTTCTGCTGACCCATGAGGATGTAGCCCACGCCCCCGAGGAGGAAGAAGTTGAGCAACGCGACGACGACGGGGTTGGTATCCGGCTTCTGAATCATCTCGCCCATGGCGGTAGCCTCCGGTGGGTAGAGCGTGGAGAGGGGCGGCCGACGTGAGCAGGATGCTCAGAGTGGCCTTCCGTGGCCGCAGCCTACGACGGCGCCCCCATCTTGGCAAGCGGCTGATACCGCCGGCGCACGGGTGGATCCGCGCGCTCGCCTGCCTCACTGCGGGGCGGCGGCCCAAAACGGATACAGGGGTGAGACGCCACCTTCGACCATCCAGATCGGGAGGTCGCCGCCCGGAATCAGGGCGCCTTCGGTGTCGCCGGTGTCAGTGACGTAGGACTCGTCGATGAAGTACTCGACGTGCAGCAGGCCCACCCCGGCGGGCAGGCCGAAGAAGGCGAAGCGCCCCGTGCCGCCGGTGACCGTCGCGTCGGGGTCGCTCTGGGAGCGGCCGTCGAGGTAGCAGGCGGTGTGCTCGACCCCGTCGGGGTCGGTGAGGGTGACCCGGGCCGTGGTGATCGCCGGCAGATCGTCCACCTGAGAGACCGGCAGGTAGACCTTGACCTGGCCTTCGACGATGGCCCCGGCTTCGCCCGCGGTCGGGCAGGTCGAGAAGGTCGCGCGCAGCGACTCGACCTGCTCGGCGGTGCGCAGCCACAGGTCGCCCACGCCGCCCTCGACCGCCCCGGAGGTGGAGACGACCGAGAAGCAGGTGGGGACCGCGGCGGCGTGCTCGATCTGGACGAAGAAGCCGCCAGCCCAGGGGATCGCCGCCTCGAAGCGGCCGTCTTGGTCGGTGGACACGTCGTCGAGCCGGGCGGCCGACGCGTCGAAGGTGCGCACGCGGGCGGCGGCGACCGGGTCGGCGTCGTCTGCGTCGTCGACCGTGACGATGCCCGTCAGCACGCCGTCGCGCGCCTCGGGGGCGCAGGCGGAGAGGGCCGCGGCGGCCATCAGGCCAACGGAACGGGCGGAGGTCGGGGTTCGCATGTCATTCGCTCCCGGAGGGAAGGGCCAGGAAGACGGCGCTCAGCAGATCACCGGGCTGGGCGGGCCAGGCCTCGACCGCCTCGCGGCCGTCGGCGGCCTGCACGGTCAGGGTCACCGCGCCGGGCGCGATGTCGGTGGCGAGGAGCAGGTCGACGGGGTCGGTGGCCGAGGCGACCGAGACGGCGCCGTCGTCGGCCTGGGTGAGCGCCAACACGGCGACCTCGGCCCCATCGCCGCCGGTGAGCGTGAGGCTGGCCCCGATCCAGGCCGTCGGATCGAGGGGCGCGCCCCACATCCAGGCGTCGGCTGAAGACGACAGCGGGACCGCGGTGGCCCACGGCGGGCCGAGCTCGGCGACGAAGGCATCGATGGCGGCCAGGTCGCGCGTGAAGAGCCCCCCGTTCAGCCACTGCGCGTCTCGACGCGGCGTGGTGACCCGCCACACGGTCGGCGCGCTGCCCGCGGCCTGCAGGCGCAACGCGACGGGGGTGGACCGGGGCACATCGACGCTCCAGTAGCCCGCAGTGCCGTCGGACTCTTCGCCGACGATGCAGGCGTCAGCGTCATCCAACACGCAGCCACCCTGGAGCTCGAGCACCTCGAAGGAGCCGCCTGTGAGGAGCTCTTCGGAGGTGTACGGATCGGCGAAGACGTAGCCGGCCCACGAGACGGGGCCAGCGCCGGTGGGGGCGGCGATGCAGCCGGTGAGCGGCGCGGCGAGCAGGGCGGTCGAAGGGCGCATGGGGCCAGTCTACTGCGCCGGTGGGTCGCTGTCCGCAGCGACGGGGGCTGGCGGCGGCGCCGGCCGAGGCAGGCTGATCGCAGCCAGCACCGAGCGGCTCTTGAGGCCCCGGCCCAGGTGCCACTGGATGTGGTCGGAGAGCGCCCACGGCGGGCCGGCGGGGAGCGGCGCGTCGATGAGGTCGCGCAGCGGGGTGCGGCGGGCGGCCTCGACCGCCTCACACCACTCGGCTCGGACAGCGGGGCCGCGGTGGCACTCGGTGTGCACCACGCCGCCCGCCGCCGGATCAAAGGCGAGCCCGCCGGTGGCCGGCTCGCTGCAGATCGCGCACCGGTCGAGGGTGGGCGTGAGGCCGGCGAAGGTGAGGGCCTTGGCCTCGAGGCCAAGGCGGAACAGCGGTGACGGGGGGGCCGTCACGCCGTCGAGCAGCACCAGCGCCATGTCGAGCAGACCGAACAGCCGGGGCTCGCTGTGGAGCGGGCGGGCCAGCTCGCCACACACCTCGCAGGCGTACGCGAGCAGCGACAACACCTCGAGGTCGGCCCGCGCGTGCAGGCGGCCGTCTTCGAGCTTGGCCGCCTTGAGGTGCCACAGGTCGCCACGACCGGGGCGGACGGTCGCGGTGATCCGGTTGCCGGCCTCGAGGGCGCCGGTGAAGCGTCGGTTCGACCGCCGGGCCGCCCGGGCGAGCACCGACACGCGCCCGAGGGTGGGGCTGAGCAGGCGCACGATGCGGTCGGCCTCGCCGTAGTCGATGCCACCGACCACGATGGCGGGGGTCTGTTGTTCGGCGCTCACCGGGGGCTCACAGGCCCAGGATGGTGATGCAGGTCGCGAAGTAGATCAGGATGGCGAGCATGTCGATGCCGGTGGTCACGAAGGGCCCGGTGGCCACCGCGGGGTCGACGCCGAGCCGGTGCAGCGTGAGCGGCACCATGGTGCCCAGCGCGGCCGCCGCGACCACGGTGGCGGTGATGGCGATGGCGATGGCGGCGCCGAGCAGCGGCTGATCCCACCACCGCACGAGGGCGTAGGTGCCCAGCGTGAGCGCGAAGCCGATGCCCAGCAGCAGGCCCACCCGCGCCTCGCGGAAGAGCGCCGTGGCCATCGAGGTGTTGGCGGCGTGCCCCGTGGCGATGTTGCGGACCGCGACCGTCGCGGCCTGGATGCCCACGTTGCCGCCCATGCCGAGCATCACGGGGATGAAGCCCGCCAGGACGGCCTCTTTCGCGAGGGTCTCCTCGAAGACCCCGATGAGCTCGGCCATCCCGATGCCTCCCACCAGGGTGACCGTGAGCCAGGTGAAGCGCAGGCGGGCGGCCTGGAACACGCCGCTGTTGTTGGGGTCGTCCTCGTCGCCGATGCCCGCCATGAGCATCATGTCTTCGAGGGCCTCCTCCTTGATGACGTCGAGCACGTCGTCGACCGTCACGATGCCGAGCAGGCGCCGATCCGAGTCGATGACCGGCACGGCCAGCAGGTCGTAGCGGCTGACCAGGCGGGCCACCTCCTCCTGGTCCTCTTCGGGGCTCACCGCGATGATGTCGGCCGCCATGATCTCGTGCAGGGCGGTCGATGGGGCGTGGGTGAGCAGCGCCCGCAGCGAGGTTACCCCCACCAGCTGATCGGCGTCGTTCGTGACGTAGAGGTAGAAGACCGTCTCGAGCTCTTCGTGCTGCTGGTGCAGCGCCGAGATGGCGTCGCGGCAGGTCAGATCGCGGCGGAGCTGAAAGGCCAGCGGCTGCATGATGCCGCCGGCGCTGTCCTCGGGCCAGGCGAGGATGTCTTCGACCAGCTGCTTGTCGCGGCTGTGGATGGCGGAGAGCACCCGGTCGTGCAGGTCGGGCGGGAGCTGGTCGATGACGTCGGCTTCGTCGTCGACGTCCATCCGGTCGAGCAGATCGACGAGCCGGGGGAAGGGCAGCGCCTGGACCAGCACCTCGAGATCGGTGCCCTCGCTGCGGGCCAGCACCTCGGCGGCGACGTTGTCGTCACCGAGCTTCGACATGACCAGCCGCTGCTCGGCCGGGGCGAGGTGCTGGATGGCGCTCGCGATGTCGACCGCGCGGCTCTTACCGAGCGCCCGGCGAAGGGGCGCGTCGGCGCTGCGCCGGGCGAGCCGGCGGATGACCTCGACACGTGCGTCCACCATGGTCGCAGCGTAATGCGTTGGCGTCGCCCCACGACCCCGGGCCGCTCAGTCCGGCAAGAAGACCAACCGGCGGCCGCCCGACAGCGTGTGCAGGGGCTCGATGCGGTCGCCGTTGTGGTGGAGCTTGACCTGCGTGAGATCAGAGACCTCGACCGTCACCGGCAGGGCGCTCTCGACCGACACGGACTGCCCGGCGTGCAGCAGGCCGTTGTGGTGGAAGGAGCTGTCGGTCTCGACCACCACCTTGGTGGGGTTGATGGCCAGCACCGTGACGGTCTGGGTGGCGTCGACCGTGACGGGCGTGGACTCGACCTCGGCCTCTGCGTCGAGCATCCGGCTGCCGACCCGCAGGCCCAGCACCACCGCCAGCGTGAGCAGCACGCCCAGGATGACCAGCCGCACCACCGGCAGCTCGTCGACCCGGGGGATGGTGTGGGTGACCGTGGGCTCGTCTGGGGGCGCGTCGATGGGCGGCGGCGACCGGGTCGGCGTCGTCTGCGTCGTCGACCGTGACGATGCCCGTCAGCACGCCGTCGCGCGCCTCGGGGGCGCAGGCGGAGAG
>JBDQIL010000444.1:0-4770 GCA_040264415.1 Myxococcota bacterium | reverse complement strand
GAGGTGCAGGGCCTGGAGCATGCCCAGGCCGCCGTCCACCGTGCTCGTCCCACCCAGGCCCACCACCAATCGGCCGCGGCGCTCGCGGGCGGCGGCGCAGAGGAGCACGCCCAGGCCGAAGGAGGAGGCCGCGAGGGGCTCGACCCGCGGCCCCGGCCCGAGCACGCTGGCGGACTCGACGAGCGTGAGGCCGCGCAGCCGCGCGAAGCGGCCGTCTCGGGGTTGGCGCAGGGGCCCCGGGACCTGCACCTGGCGGACCACCCCGGGGCCGTGCGCGAGCATGGCGTCGAGGGTGCCCTCCCCGCCGTCGGCCAGGGGGTGGGCGCGCGCCCGGACGCCGTGGGACTCGAGCAGCTCGACCAGCGCCCGGGCCACCTGGGGGGCCGTGCGCCAGCCGCCGAAGCTGTCGGGCGCCACCAGCACGCCGGGCGCGTCGGCCCGGGGGCCCGGGTCGGGGACCACCGTCAGGGTCATGGGGTCGCCGCCGGCAGCGCGACGTCGAGCCGAGCGGCGAGCGCCACGGCGGTCGCGTCGCCCAGCAGGCGGTGGCCATGGCGGGAGGGGTGCAGGTCATCCCAGAACAGCCCGCTCGCGGTGAGGCCGTCGGGGGCCCAGGCGTCGAACAGGCGGTCGGCGCGCACCACCGTGGCGCCGTGAGCGGCCGCGACCTCGAGCAGGGTCTGACGCAGCGGGCCGGTCAGCTCGCGGGGGCCGGCGCTCCGATCGACCGCGCTCTGGACGAGGGCTCGCGCGGCTGGACCGTCGCCGGCGGCAGCGCGCCGGTCGGCCCGCTCCATGCGGTCTTGGAGATCGCCCGCGTCGCCGGGGCCGGGCGTGTCCCACGCGTCCAGGTGGACGAAGCGCCAGTTGGTCGGGGGGATCACCACCACCACCGGCACCTCCGCTTCTCCGGCGCGATCGAGCAGCGCGCCGAGGTTCCAGGCCAGGCTCTCCCGGGCGATCTGTTGGAGGTCGGCCTGGGCGGCCCGATCAGGGCGCCCGCCAGGCAGCGTCGGCCGCTGCCCCACCCGCGGGAGCAGCCGCGCGAGGGTGCCGACGAGGGCCGACCGAGACAGCGCGATCTGCAGCGACAGACCGCGCGTGGCGCCGGGATCCCAGCGGCCGAGCTGGGAGAAGGCCGCCGCCTCGTTGTGGCCCATAGCGACCACCAGCGCGTCGGCGCCGTGATCGAGGGCGACCTCGGCGGCCCGCCGCACCCCATCCGACCGGGCGCCGCCGATGGCCAGGTTGAGTGCCTCGACCGTTCGCCCCGGGAGGGCCGGCTCGAGCCGCGTGGCGAGGCGGGCGCTGAAGGCCTCCTCCTGGAGATGGTGAGAGCCGTGCGCGGTGGACGCACCCACCACGCCGATTCGGAACGTGTCATCGGGCTTGGGCCACGCCACGGCCTGATGTCGCACCGGCCCCCCGGGGCTGACCACCCACCCCCCATCCGTCGCGGACAGCAGCGCGTCGTCTTCGTGGTAGAACGAGAACATCGGGCCCTGTTCGGTCAGCGAGGGCGCGCCGGCGGCCCGCAGAGAGCCCTCTGCGCAGGCGGGGACCGCCAGCCCCAGGCAGAGGGCCCCCGTGGTGCGCAGGCCGGCGTGGCTGCCTCGGGTGCCCAACAGCCCGCCGAGCGCGGCCAGGCCGAAGGCCGCCAGCAGCCACCCCGACCCCGTCGGGGCGTCCGGCCCGTCGCGAACCTCTACGAACTCGGTCAGCGCGACGCCGGGGTCTCGCGCGTCCAGGCCCGGCCGCTGGCCCGGCGGGGTGGTCGGGGGCGCCAGGGCCGGCAGGTCGCGCGCGAGGGAGGCCCGCAAGGCAGGGTCTCGCGCCTGTTCTCGGAGCTCGGGGGCGATGGCCTCGTTGCGCCAGGCCGAATCGAGGGCGAGGAGGGTCGCGGGCCCGCCCCGCTGGCCGGCGGCGACCACAGCGATCGCCACCGAGACCACCTCGGGATCGTCGCTTCGCAGCAGCGCTGCCAGCATGCGGTCTTCGGCGAGGCGGGCGGCGGCCTCGGCGATGCCGCCACCCGTGGGGCTCAGCGCATCGAGGAAGGTGTCTGGGTAGACCGCATAGGCGGCGACCACCTCGTCGGCGATGTCTCGACGCAACGCGGCGGCCTCGTCGGCGTGGGCTGTGGGCCAGCCTCGCAGCTCTCGCAAGGCCGCGGGGTCGGCGGTCTGCGCCAGCGGCTGGAGCCAGCGGGCCATCAGCCGCTCCCAGGTGAGGTCGGCCAGAGCGGGGGCCAGGCCGTCGACCACCGCGGCGCGTCGGGCCTCGGGGGGCAGCGCGCGGGCCGCCCGGAGCGCTCGCTCGAACAGGTCGGGGTCTTCGGGCAGCGCGCCGAAGCGAGAGCGAGCGAAGGTGCGGAGCAGGGCGGGCCCGGCCGCCGGGCTCGGGTGGCGGCGCAGCCACTCCGCGGCCGCGATGCGCTGACCGAGGGGGCAGCGTGCAGCCGGCGCGTCGGCACACAACAGGTCGATGGCGGTCGCGACCGCGGCTGGATCGGCCGGGTCGAGGTCGTCCAGGCGGGCCGCCCCCGGCGTCTGCTGCCAACCCCAGGCCGGCGGCGACCCGAGGGCCGCCACCAGCAAAGCGAGGGGCAGCGCAGTCGCCATCTCAGCCTGCGTCGGACCCGTCGTCGTCGAGGTCGGCCTCGGCGGCGTCTTGAGCGGGCGCCCCGTCGTCGGCCCCGTCGTCGTCGGCCCCGTCGTCGTCGGCCTCGTCGTCAACCGGCTCCTCGTCGCTGGCGGCCGCGTCGTCGGGCTCGTCGTCTGCGATCGGACCGGGCAGCGCCTTGGGAGGCGCGGGCTCCGGCTCGAGGTGCAGCGTGGGCTTGCCGTCCTCCTCCACCACGGTCAGCCGCGCGACGCCTCCGCCCTTGAGCACGCCAAAGAGCATCAGGTCGGCCAGCGGCTGCTTGATCTTGCGGTGGATGACGCGCCCCATCTCGCGGGCCCCGAACTCGGGCTTGTAGCCACGCTCGGCGAGCCAGGCGCGGGCGTCGTCGTTGGGCTCGACCGTCACCCCGCGCTCGGCGATCTGGACGTTCAGCTCGCCGATGAACTTGTCCACGATTCGCGCGACCACCGCTTCGGGCAGCGGGCCGAACTTGACCAGCGCGTCGAGGCGGTTGCGGAACTCGGGCGAGAAGGCGCGGGACAGGGCGGCGTCGGACTTGTGCTCGCCGCCGCGGCTGCCGAAGCCCACGGTCTTGACGGCGGCCTCGCGGGCGCCGGCGTTGGTGGTCATGATGACCACCACATTGCGGAAGTCGGCCTTCTTACCGTTGTTGTCGGTGAGGCTGGCGTGGTCCATCACCTGCAACAGGAGGTTGTAGATGCGCGGGTGGGCCTTCTCGATCTCGTCGAGGAGCAGCACGCAGTGGGGGGTGCGGCTGATGGCCTCGGTGAGCAGACCGCCCTGCTCGAAGCCGACGTAGCCCGGGGGCGCTCCGATGAGCCGGCTCGCCGTGTGGGCCTCTTGGTACTCCGACATGTCGAAGCGCTGACAGGCGATGCCCAGCGTGTTGGCGAGCTGCTTGGCCAGCTCGGTCTTGCCCACGCCGGTGGGGCCCGCGAAGAGGAAGGCGCCGACTGGCTTGTTCGGGTCTTTGAGCCCCGCGCGCGACAGCTTGATGGCCGACGCGACCTGCTCGACCGCGTCATCTTGACCGAAGATGACGGCCTTCAGCTCGCCTTCGAGATCTTCGAGGGACTTGGTCTCGTCTTCGCTCACGCTCTTCGGCGGGATGCGAGCCATGCGGGCGATGGTGGTCTCGATCTCGGACAGATCGACCACCTTCTTGCCAGCCAGGCGGGCCTCCGCGCCCGACTCGTCGAGCACGTCGATGGCCTTGTCGGGCAGCTTCAGCTCGATGAGGTGCTTGGCGGCGAGCTTGGCGGCCGCCTCGACGGCCGCGGTGGTGTAGGTCAGGCCGTGGTGGGCCTCGTAGACCTTCTTCAGCCCTTGCAGGATGTCGATGGCCTCGTCTACCCCGGGCTCATTGAGCTCGACCGACTGGAAGCGGCGGGCCAGCGCCCGGTCGCGCCCGAAGCTCTGCTTGAACTCTTTGTGGGTGGTCGAGCCGATGCACCGGATGGCGCCCGACGCGAGCGCCGGCTTGAGCAGGTTCGACGCGTCCATGGTGCCGCCCGTGGTGGCGCCGGCCCCCACGATGGTGTGGATCTCGTCGATGAAAAGGATGGCGTGAGGGACCTCTTCGAGCCGCTTCATGACGGCCTTCAGGCGCTCCTCGAAGTCGCCGCGGTAGCGGGTGCCTGCCAGCAGGGCGCCCATGTCGAGCGACCAGATGGTGGCGTCTTGGATGGCGTCTGGCACGTTCTTGTCGTGGATGGCCAGCGCGAGCCCCTCGACCAGCGCGGTCTTGCCCACGCCGGGGTCGCCCAACAGCATGGGGTTGTTCTTGCGGCGCCGCGCGAGGATGTGCACGATGCGCTCGATCTCGGACTTGCGCCCGATGAGCGGGTCGATGCGCCCGGCCGCGGCCTTGGCCACCAGCTCGGTGGTGTAGCGGCTCAGCGGGTCGTCTTCGTCTTCGAGCCCGACGTCGTCGGCGTCGGCGGGCTCTTCGCCGCCGCCAGCCGCCGCCTTCTTGCGCGCCACCAGGCCGTCCTTGCGCACGCCGTGCGACAGGTAGGACGTGATGTCGAGCCGGGCGATGCCCTGCTGCTCGAGCAGGTGCACGGCGTAGCTGTCTTCTTCGCGCATGAGCTCGGTGAGCACCACCGGGCCGTCGAGCTCTTC
>JBDQIL010000443.1:0-4779 GCA_040264415.1 Myxococcota bacterium | reverse complement strand
GCCCCAGCCCCTCGACGCGCGCGCCGACGTGGTGGCCCACCTCACCCGACAGGGCTTCTCCGACGGCCTCGCCCGCTGGATGACCACCAACCTGGAGCGGCGCGATGGGGGCTTCCGCTGGCGCTTCGACCTCGACGCCGCCCGAGAGATGATCGACGACTACTTCACCCTGGATCTGTGGGACGTGACCGACATGCCTCGGTCGGCGCCCGAGATCCACGTGGTGCGCGCCGAGCGGTCCGATCGCTGGGCCGACGACACCGTGCGCCGCCTGGAGCAGCCCCCCGCCGGCGCCCCCACGCACCTGCACGTGCTGCCCGACGCGGCCCACTGGGTACACGCCGACAACCCGGACGGGCTGCTCGAGATGCTCCTCGACTGGTGGCCGGCCTGAGCCGCGGCGGCGCTCAGCCGTTGATCGCCTGCTTCCAGCGGGCCATGCGCCGCCGCCACACGCTCTGATCGGCGCCCCGGGCCGCGGCCGCCTCTTCGGACAGCTCGACGCCACGCCAGGGGTCGCAGAACCAGATGCGAACGGCCGGCTCAGCGGGATGCACCTTGCGGCGGACGGCCTGCTCATCGGGGAGCGTGCCCGCCGCGCGCGCGTCCTCGATGGCGGCCAGGCGGGCGGGATCGGCCTCGAACCACCCGTCGATGCGACCATCGGTGAGCGAGATCTCCGCGACCAACGACCGGCGCACAGCCCGCGCGCGGCCGTCCTTGAACGACGCCTCGAGCAGCCCGCGGGCCACCCCGGGGGAGAAGCGGGTCGCCAGGTAGAGCACCTCGAGGGCGTCGTAGGCGGGCACCTCACCGGCGCAGGTGGCGCCCCACAGCGCCCGGGCGAACGCCACCACCGCCTCGCGCTTCGCCTCGGGCCAGTCATCGAGGCGAGCCTCGGCGAGGGCGTCAGCGTGGCGCCGCCACGACAGCCCGCGGGCCGTGAGCGCCGCCGGGGTGGCGGTGAGCGCCAAGAGCCGTGGGAGCAGGACCGCGTAGGCCGCGGCGTCCCCCCACGCCGACGGCGCGCGCTGGGCGTAGTGGTCGAGGTCCCCCGCGGTGAGGCCGTTCACCCCGACCGCCTCTGCGCGGGCCATGAGGTCGCGGCCGCAGCAGGGGCACGGCGGCAGGTCGAGGGCGTCTTCGCCCAGCGCCAGGCGCAGCGCAGCGAGGGCCTCTCCGAGTGCTGCCACGGCTATCTCCACCGCTGAAGGAAGGCGGGCGGCCGGCCCAGGTCCGCATGAATGCGCTGACGCAGCAGGTCGGCCTCGGTGCGGTAGACCTCGCCGAGACCGAGCCGGGTCGCGAGGTTGAGGGCCGCCAATCGGAAGAGGCGCAGCCCCGGGACCTCGGTGCGCTCCAAGGCCTCAGCCACAGCCGCGTCAGCCGCACCGTCGCCAGCCCGAACCAGCGCATACGACGCGTCCATCGCCAACAGCGCCGCGTGCCACGAGAGCGGCGCCGGGCTGCGGCCGAGCGCGCCCCAGGCGTCTCGGATGGCCAGCTCCGGGTCTCGATCGGCGAAGGCGCGGGCCCGCACGGCGAGCAGCAGGCCGGTCGGATCTTCGAGCCCGCTCGCGCCGAAGGCGGGCGGCGCGGGCAGCAGGTCGGCGGCCTCTTCGGCCTCTCCGGCAGCGCACAGGCCTCGGGCCACCGCGATCACGGCGAGCAGCTCTGGCGCGGTGTCGACCCGACCCCGGGCCCGCACGCGGCCCGCACCCTCGCGGGCCAGCCGGCGCGCCTCCACCAGATCGCCCCGGGCCGCGTGCGCCTGCGCTCCCACCCCGAGGCTGCGCACCACCAGCACCTCGCGGGGCACATCCTGACTGATGCGACGAGCCTCGGCGGCGCGGTCGGCGGACTCGATCAGCTGGCCGTCGGCGTGAGCCATCTCCGCGAGCGTCAGCAGCATCCGGGCCAGGGGCAGGCGGCCCCCGCTCCGCGACCGAAGCTGCAGCTCGGCGTCTTCGAGGATGCTGCGACCCGCGCGCAGGCCGCCCTTCACCAGCGCGACGGTGGCCTGCCCCATGCGGGCCTCGGCGGCCAGGGTGCCGTCCAGCTCCTCCCCCATGCCCTCGAGCTCGACCCACAGCCGGTTGGCGCCATCGATGTCGCCGCGCACCAGGCGGGCCGTGGCGAGGGCCTGCGCCACGCGGGTCCACATGGGGTCACCCTGGGGGAGCTCGCCGATGGCGGCCTCGAGACCGTCGGCGGCCGCGTCGGCCTCGCCGCGCGCCGCCCGCACCAGGCCCAGGCCCGACCGCGCGCGCGCCACAGCCTCACCCTCGCCGGCCGCTGCCGCCGCCGACAGGGCCCGCTCCCAGGCCCCCAGCGCGCCCGTGAGATCGCCGCAGCGCTCGAGCACCTCCCCCTCGAGAGCGAAGAGCTCGCGGCGGCTGGCCTGCGCCCGCACCGCGGGCATGCGGGGCTCGGCGCCCGGACGAACGTCGAGGGCCTGGCGCAGCAGCCGCCGCGACTCGTCGAGCCGGCCCGCGCGCAGCTTGCGGCGCGTGACCTGGATGAGCAGCGGGTAGGCGTCGGCCAGCTGCCCGCCGCGCAGCAGGTGACCCGCGATCATCTCGGTGAGGGCCCCCGAGCGGCGCCGAGCCCGACGCTTGAGCGCCGCCGCCGCCGAGCGATGCAGCGCCGCCCGCAGGTCGGGATCGAGCAACCCCAACAGCAGATCGCGGCTGCGGCTGGCGTCGAGGCGCCAGATCTCCTGCACGCCCTCGATGCGGCCATCGACCAGGTCGTCGCGGGACAAGGCCTCGAGAGATCCCTCGACCGTGCCCATGTCGAGCCCCACCACGTCGGCCACGAGGTCGGCGGTCACCTCGACCCCCAGCACCACCAGCGCCTCGAGCACGCGGCGCTCGTCGGGGGCGAGGCGGTCGAGGCGCGACACCTCGCGCACCCGCACCCGCTCGGGCAGCGGCAGCGGGTCGTCGCGCAAGGCGGGCAGCCCGCGGGCCGGCCGCAGCCCCCCGTCGGTGCTCTTCACCAGCCAGCTCGCCTCGACCAGGGCCTGCACCTGCTCGATGACGGCGCCCGGGATGCCACGCAGCTCATGCGACAGGCGGCGGCCCAGCGCCGCGCCCGCGGCGCCCTCCACCCCCTGATCCCGCACCAGCGCCACCACCGATCGGCGGTCGAGGCCGCTCAGGCGCACCCACTCGGGGCTCAGGCCGGTCGCGGCGCCCGAACAGAAGGCGCCCGCCGCGCCATCGCGCCCGGTCACCGACACGACCACCAGCAGGGGCTCGCCCTGCACGGCCAACAGCTCTCGCACCAGCGCCGTGAGGCCCTCCAGGGCCCGCGAGTCGAGGGCGTCTACGTCGTCGATCACCAACACCTGCGGGCGGCTGCGCAGCCGCAGCAAGAGGCGCGCGGCGCTGCCCTGCACGCCCTCGTCGCCCGGCACGGTGGGCAGCTGCTCAGCCAGACGCGCGAGCGGGTCGGCGTCGCTGCCCCGGGCGAAGGCGATCGGCGCGTTGCCCCGCGCCCGCCCCACCAGCTCTTGCAGCAGGCTGGTGCGGCCGACGCCCGGCGGGCCCTCGACCACCACCATGCCCCCCCGCTGCTGAGACAGCTCATCGACACGCTCAACGAGCTTGGCCAGCTCGGCGTCGCGTCCGTAGACCGGTGGCCGGTCGCCCTCCACCCCCGAGTCGAGGGCTGCCAGCACCTCACCGGCGTCGGCATAGCGTCGGTCGGGTTCTTTCTGGAGGAGCCGCAGACACACCCGCTCCAGGCGCTGGGGCACGCGCGGGTCGTGCTCGGACGGCGGGATGGGGTCGTCGGTGAGGTGCCGCGACAGGTAGCCCGCAACCGTGTCGGCCACGATGGGCCGCTGGCCGGTGAGCATCACGTAGACGCAGGCGCCAAGGCTGTAGAGATCGACGCGCCCGTCGACCGGCTCGCCCGTGATCTGCTCGGGTGCCATGAAGGCCACGGTGCCCACCAGCTTGCCGGCGACGGTGAGCTGGGTGGTGAACTGGCCGCCGCGCGCCTTGACCACGCCGAAGTCGGTGAGCTTGGCGCGCCCGCCCGAGGTGACCAGCACGTTGGACGGCTTGAGGTCGCGGTGCACCAGCCCCTGGTCGTGCACGCACCGCAGGGCGTCACACAGATCGCGCAGGATGATCTCGGCCCGGCCGAAGCGGTCGGCGGGCGGGTCTTCGGTCCACCGCTCCACCAGGGTGCCCAGATCGACGCCGTCCACGTACTCCATGGTGAGCCACGGGTAGACGCCGTACTGGCCGGCCTCATGCACGCGAACCACCGCGGGGTGGTCGATCTCGCGCAGCGTGAGGAACTCGCGCCGAAAGCGCCGGGCCTCCTCGGTGTCGGCCTTGCCCGGGTGCAACACCTTGAGCGCCACCAGCCCATGCACCGGGTGGGTGGCCTTGTAGACCGTGGCCATCCCGCCCACGCCGAGCATATCGCCGAGCCGGTAATCACCGACCTGGTCGCCGGGCAGCGGCGGGGGTTCGAGGGTGGGGCGCATGGTCGCCGAGTGTAGCAGCGCACGCGCGGGCCCGACGGACCACGGGGCCCAGCCCGCTCGGATTCTTCTCACCGGGCTGTGTCACACCTCGTGCGATCCCGTCGTAGTGCCCCGTGCAAGGCCTCACCCGCGGCCACCCCCTCGACACCACACCCACCCCGGAGTCCCCATGACCCGCTCTCTCCTGCTGATCGCCAGCCTCGGCGCCTTCGGCATCGCCTGCAACGAGTACGAGCTCGTCGAGGGCGACAAGAACATCGACGAGGACCTGG
>JBDQIL010000442.1:0-4786 GCA_040264415.1 Myxococcota bacterium | reverse complement strand
TGGTGAAGGGCGACTACGCCAGCATCTTCGAGGAGGAGTATCGTCGGCTGGCGAAGCATCCTGACTATGCCAGTCTGTTCGACGAGGTGGACGTGACCACGGAAGCGGAGGATGTGCACGACGGCTACTTCTCCATCGACAAGCAGCGCAAGTGGGTGGACACCTACGAGGGCAACCAGGGGGGGCGGGACGCCGCCGAGGCCGCCTACAACCTGATCATGAAGGACAAGGAGAAGCTGCTCAGCCTGGACACCCCGCTGAAGTTCATCTTCTCCCACTCCGCGCTGAAGGAGGGCTGGGACAACCCCAACGTCTTCCAGATCTGCTCCCTGCGTGAGATGAGCAGCGAGCGCCAGCGACGGCAGAGCATCGGTCGCGGCCTGCGCCTGTGCGTGAACCAGGACGGCCGCCGCGTCCGCGAGGACGGGGTCAACCGCCTGACGGTCATCGCCACCGAGAGCGTGGCCCAGTTCGCCGCCAAGCTCCAGGAGGAGATGGAGAAGGAGACCGGCATCAAGTTCGGGGTCGTGGAGAAGCACACCTTCGCCAGCATCCCGGTCATGGGCGAGGACGGCGAGCCCACGGCGCTGGGCGTAGAGCAGTCCGAGACCCTGTGGACCTGGCTCAAGAGCCAGGGCTACATCGACCGCAAGGGCAAGGTCCAGGAGAAGCTCGCCCGCGAGCTCCAGGACAACACCTTCAAGGTCCCCGAGGCCTTTCAGGAGCAGCAGCAGGCCATCGCCAAGCTGCTCCGCAAGCTCACGAAGGGCATCGAGGTCAAGGACGCCGACAAGGCCAAGCCCGTCAAGGTCCGGCGCGAGGTGCTCGACAGCCCCGAGTTCAAGGCGCTGTGGAACCGCATCAAATACCGCACCGCCTACCAGGTCGAGTTCGACCCCGACGCGCTCATCGACAGCTGCGTGGAGGCCATGAAGGCCTCGACCTTCGCTCCCGGCCGGGCCCGCCTCCTGTGGACCAAGGCCGACCTCGCCATCGACAAGGCCGGCGTCCACGCCAAGGACGAGAAGATGGTCGGCAGCCCGCGCACCCTCGGGGGCCAGGGCATTCCACTGCCCGACATCCTCACCGAGCTCCAGGACGCCACGGGCCTCACCCGCCGCAGCCTCGCCGCGATCCTGACCGAGAGCGGCCAACTCTACCAGTTCGAGGCGAGCCCGCAGGCCTTCATCAAGGCCACCGCCGACCTCATCAACCGCAAGCGCCGCGAGGCCATCGTCGAGGGGGTCAAGTACGAGCGCCTGGGCGACTCCGAGTACTACGCTATGTCGCTGTTCGACGACCAGGAGCTGCGGGCCTACATCGGCGAGAACACCGTCACGTCCACCAAGTCGCCCTACGAGCACGTCGTCTACGACTCGGGGGGCGTCGAGAAGACCTTCGCCGAGTTCCTCGAGGGCTCGGATGCGGTCAAGCTCTTCGCCAAGCTCCCGAGCTGGTTCAAGATCCCGACACCGCTCGGCACCTACAACCCGGACTGGGCGGTGCTCGTCGATACCGACGAAGGCGACCGGCTCTACTTCGTGATTGAGACCAAGGGCAGCCTCGACCCGACCGACCTCCGCAACGCGGAGGCCGCCAAGATCTACTGCGGCCGGCGCCACTTCAAGGTGCTGGCCGACGTGCCGTCGGTCGTCGCGGATGGTGGAGCCGTCCGGTACGACGTGGCGACGAAGGGCAGCGACTTCACCAAGCTGTGGTAGCCGGCGACCCCGAGCGAGCCACCAAGCCCACCGAGTGGTACACCCGCGCCACTAACGTCGAGGTCGCACAAGCCTTCGACGTGGCCGGCCTGTTGCAGGCTCGTCCCGGGCAGCTTGAGCGCCACGCCGCTCCTTCGGGTGCGCCGCCAACGGCAGCTCCAAAACCCCCAAGCGCGCCTTCACCTTCGACCACGGCTGCTTCCGCCCCCCGAGCTCCGTGTTCGCGAACAGCATCTGCGACAGCGGCAGGCACTTCGCGGACCCGCTCCGGTGCGGCGAAAACGCACTCGGCGCCCCCACGACCACGAGCTTGCCCTGCGCGCGGCTCACGGCGACGTTGACCAGCCGCTTGCCCGCGTCGTCGCGAAACAGCCGCCCGAGCTCGAGGTCAGCGGTCTCCACCTGGTCCCAGATGATGACGTCCCGCTCCGAGCCCTGGAATGTGTGGATGGTGCCAACCTGGATGCGGCTGCGCAGTTCAGCGTCCTCGATGCTCTTGAGGTGTCGCTTGAGCAGCGCGACCTGCCCGTTGTAGGGCGTGATCAGGCCGACGCGGACGGTCTGCGCGAACCAAGCCGCCAGCGACGCCGCGATGCGCGCGCTGCCGCGATTGCGCCGCGACTGGCTGGTGGTGTGCTCGGCCCTCGCGTCCTCCACGCCCTCGGTAGAGACGACCACGGTGCCCTGGTCGGGCGCGGGGTCCATCGAGGCAGCCCGCAGCCGGTCGAGGGCGGCATGATCCGTGAGCCGGCCGTCATAGAAGCGCCGGTTCACGAGGGCGCTCACGTCCGGATGCATCCGACGTTGCCGGAGCAACATGCGGACCAGCGGCGGCTCCGGCGTCCGGTCGACGTGCAGGTGCGTGAGAATGTCCCGGTGCAGGCACTTTCGTGCGGCCTCAGTGCTCGCCACGGCCACCGGGCCCAGCTGGCGGACATCGCCGGCAATCACGATCTGGGCCTTCGCGTGGCTGGCGGCCAACAGGGCATCGACCGTCGACATCATGCTGGCCTCGTCCAACACCACGACGTCGAAGCCAGGCGCTGTGGGGAAAGCCGTCGAGAGCGCGGTCTGGTGGACGGTGGTGAACACGACGCGGGCGCGGTCGATGGCCCGCCGGGTGACCCCCGCGAGCTCTTGCTGGGCATCGTCCACGCGCATGCGGGCCCGTGCCCGGCTGCGACGGTCGAGGTCCGGCTCCTTGAGCTTCTTCCGGTAGTGCTCGATCTGCTTGCGGAGCGCGCGCGCCTCCTCCTTCTGCGGGAAGAGCCGCCCCTCAGCGGTCACGGCGGGGTCGCGAGCGTACCCGTGGCGGAGGAAGCGACCTTCGCTCAGCAGGTCGCCCCAGCCGTGGTGGTCCACCGCACGGATGGCGGCCAGCGCGGCCTGGTCGACCGCGACGTTGGCGATGGCGGCCACGAGCACGCGCTTGCCTTCCCGCGCGAGATGCGCGACGAGCTCGCCGACTGCGTGGGTCTTGCCCGTCCCTGGCGGCCCCCAGATGACGGTGACGTCCTGGGCGCCCGCCGCGTCAACGGCCTTGCGCTGGCTCGGGTCGAGGATGGCGTTTGCATCGACCGCCAGCGCCGACACGGTCTTGGGCCTGAGCGGCTGACGCTCCAGGAGTCTCCGGTGCACCCCGGGCCGTTGGCGCATGCGCTGGAGCGCCTCCCGCTTCACATGGACGAGGGCCTCCTTGCGTTCACGGAGGATCCCGCCCAGTGAGAAGCCCTGGCCCTTGAACCGGACGATGAGCTTCTGCGCATCTTCGTCAACGGCCTGGAGCGTGCCGTGGAAGGGGCGACCGTCCCGCAGCTTCACCTTGACGGGTAGGCCCTCGGAGAAGGGAAAGGGCGCATCGTCCTCCGGGTCGTCGGTCTGGTAGTCGTACTCGACCAGCGCATCCTCATCGCGCCCCGCGGCCTTGTTCAGCCGCACCGCGTTGCGAACATGCACGCCCGGGCCGCGAGGCCGCTTCTTCACTGCCGCGGCCTCATCCTGCAGCGCCCGGTCCATGATCTCGTAGGCGCCGCCGGCGAGCTTCTCGCCAAGGAGGCTCGGGTAGGCCTCGCGCACGGCGGACCAATCCACCCGCGTGTGACCGATCTTGCCGGCTGAGATCCAGTCCGTGACGAAGAAGTCCCGAAACATCGGGTGCTGCACGACGCGGCTGACGTACCCAGCGTGAGTCGGATCGCCCATCCGCCACGCCATGTTGGCGACCTGGTTGAGGGCGAGCGCCCGGTCCCGATGCGGGGATGCGTGCCAGGCACGGATGATCTGCTTGAAGCGCTCGTATGGGGTCGATGCTGCGGCCGGCATGTGGGTACACTACCGGAGCGCGCACTCGAGGACCACACCCTCGAATGGCGCCGCGCTGGACCAGGCCCACCGTCTCCGCAATGGCGCAGCCCGCCATCCGGTCGCCGCTACTGCTCACGGGGAACGAATGCCGCACGAGTCGAAGCTGCCATGCCGGTTCTGCAAGGGCCGGATTCCGCTCAGTCAGATTGATGAGCATCTGGCGCGGCACTGTCCAACCGCTCCCAGGAAGCTCAAACGATTCGCGAGAGCTCGTCTCGGGATCGATGTGCCTGCCAAGACGTCGAATCCGCTCAGGGACGCCAGCCCACCACCGAAGCCCCGGCCAGCTGCGAACAACCGGCAACCAGTCAGAGACGAAGAGCGGCAACCAGTCAGAGACGAAGAGCGGCAACCAGTCCGAGTGGAAGAGCCCCAAGACGACTGGATTCTCTGTCCTGTGTGTCGAACGAAGCTGAAGGAGAAGAACCTGCGGAGACACAGTCGACGGTCCTGCCCGAGGTCTCCCACCTACCAGCCGCGCTGGAAGCGTGAAACCAAGCCGTCCAATTCGCCGACTCTTCGAAGGAAGAACATGCCATTCGGCACACCGGTGACCCGCGGAATGCCGCGCAGAAAGGAGTGCAGAAACTGCTCGAACCTCGCGCTGCCGGGGCGCGAGGTCTGCTCCCGGTGCGCGTAGCCTCGTCGCACAGCACCTCACCCACCCAACATGGCCCGCACCACCTCCACCGCCCCAGCAC
>JBDQIL010000441.1:0-4786 GCA_040264415.1 Myxococcota bacterium | reverse complement strand
CCTCCTGGAGCTGCGCTTGGTGAGCCGACCCCGGCTGGGTTCAGGTTCGGTTCCCGCGGGCACGACCTGGTCCCGCCAGGCCGCGCTGGACCCGAAGACGCCGTGATACAGGACCATATTGGCGTTCGGCGGTGGAACCAGCGCGGCCAGGCGCTGCACCAACCGTACGGTCCCTCGCTGCACTCGGGCTTTCGCCCCCTTCCGCTGCGCTCCAGGTCAAGGTCCGTCAGCCGCAGACCCGTTGTCCCGTCGGACCACGGCCGCTTGGCCTCGGCGGTGGCCATCGGCCGGCCGCGCCTGCGCACCACCCTGCTGGCGCTGATGGACGCCAAGGCCGACCGCGTGGCGCCGCGGCTGGCCGCCTGGGGCGCCCGCTTCGTCAACGCGGTGCTGGGCGGCGACCTGCGCTTTCAGGCGCTGCCCTGCCCCTTCGATTTGTGGACCGACGGCCTCGAGGTGCCGGTGCTCGAGGAGATCGGCGCGGGCACGGCCGCGCTGCACGTCCGAGACCCCGCCGAGCGGGCGGCCCTGCTGCGCGACCCCGCCTTTCGCGCCCGCTTTCGACGAGACTGGGGCGCGTGGCTGACCGGGCGGGCCTTCCACCGCGACCTCGACGACACCGAGATCCTGGCGTGCCCGGACGGGTCGGTGGTGGGCCAGAGCTTCACCCAGGTGGCCGCCGCCCGTGGCCAAGACCCCATCGACTGCTTCCTCGACCTGCAGGCCGATCACGGCGACGCCTTGCGCTGGTACACGGTGGTGGCCAACGACCGCCCGGCGGTGCTCGAGTGGATCCTCACCCGGCCCGACATCCTGGTGGGCTTCAGCGACGCCGGCGCCCACCTGCGCAACATGGCCTACTACAACTTCGGCCTGCGGCTGCTGTACCGGGTTCGAGAGGCACAGCGCGCCGGGCGGCCCTTCCTGTCGGTGGGCCAGGCCGTCCACCGCCTGACCGGCGAGATCGGGGACTGGCTGGGCATCGACGCCGGCCACCTGGCCGCGGGTCGCCGCGCCGATGTGGTGGTGGTCGACCCCGTGGGGCTGACCGAGCAGGTGGAGCGGGCCACCGAGGCCCCGGTGCCGGGCTTCGACCGCCTGCAGCGGGTGGTGCGCCGCAACGACGACGCCGTGCGCGCGGTGGTCATCGGCGGGCGCGTGGCCTGGGACGCGGGCGCCTTCTCCGGCGACTTTGGCGTGGCCGGCGGGTACGGCCGGGTGCTGCGGGCGCTTTGAGGGGGGCCGGTCCTGTCGGGTGGCGGCGCGGGTCGGCTACCCTCAGCGGGAGATAGCCAGCCGGGAGCGCTCCCATGTGCAAGCTTCGATGGGCCGCCATGGCCACCCTCCTCTCCCTCGCGTGTGCATGTGGAGACAAGGCCGAGGACGTCGATGACTTCGACTCCACAGATTCGACTGACGGCGCCGATGGTGCCGATGGATCGAACGGGGCCGATGGCGGCGGAGACGACGCACCGGATGTGCGGTCGTCCAGAGACGCCATCGACTTTGGGAGCGTAGACGTGGGGAACCTCGCCGCCCGAACGGTGTTGCTATTCAACGATGGCGGGCAAGAGTTGAGGGTCTACGGCATCTTTCTTTCCGATGCAGCCCCGGATCTCGAGATCGGAGCGCCTACAGCCAGTTGGGTGCCTCCAGGGGGCTCGGTTAGATTCGAGGTGGTGTACACTCCCACAACGCCCAGCACGTTGGCCGTTGCTCTTGAGGTTGAGACCAACGACCCCGACGAGTCCCGCCTGGTCGTGCCCGTCTCGGGCGAGGCGCTCGGGCCGGTCATCGCCGTCTCGCCGCTCGAGCACGACTTCGGCACGCTGGCGCTGGGCTGCCAGGCCACCCAGGTGGTCACCATCGAGAACGCCGGCACCGCCGACCTGTTGGTCACAGACCTCTCCTACAACACCGGCAGCGCCGACTTGACCATCGACACGGCTTCACTCGGCGGGCTCCCGCTCACGCTGGCGCCGTCCGCGTCGGTCGAGCTGCCGGTCACCTACGCGCCCGCCGACGAGTACGCCGACACCGGCTACCTGATTGTCGAGTCCAACGACCCCTACACCCCGATGGTGACCGCCACACAAGAGGGTGCGGGCGAGCTGTTGGGCAGCAACAGCGACATCTTCGAGCAGAGCCTCACGCCTTCCGACACCTTCCCGCTCACTGCCACCCCCGTGGTCGCGACGCTCACCGTGCGGGTGGACGGCGTCACCACCACCGTCGGCTGGTCTTACGACGCCGGCGCCAACGCCGTCGTGTTCTCGAGCGCCTATGTGCCCGAGGGCGGCAGCACCATCGAGGTGGACTACGCGCTGGACGGCTGCGCGCGGTAGGCCCCGGGGCCCACGCGCGCCCTGGTCAGCGCAGAACCTGCATCAGTACGGGGTCATCTCCAAGCTGGTGTAGTTGGAGTAGTAGTAGGTGGTGGTGCCCGAGGTGTAGGTGTAGTCGATGACGCCGGCGTAGCCCGTCACCGTGCCGTCGCTGAACGTGCCGTACCAGGCCGGGTACCAGGAGCCGCTGCCGCCGTAGTAGATGACCGGCGCGCTGTACGAGGGCGGGTCGGCGGCGAAGCCGAGCCCGTACGACAGCGACGTCGCGCCGATGGAGCAGTCGGTGAGCACCGCCGAGGTGGTGTCGAGGGTCCACGTGGCCTCGAAGGCGAAGGTGCAGTCGTCGCAGGTGGTGTCGGCCGCGCCGCTCTGGATGTCGAACACCTGGTAGCAGTCGTAGGTGGCCGTGGTGGTCGCGAGGCCGCTGACCACGGTGTAGGCGCCCGTCATGCCGTCGAACGACACCGTGTCAGCGCAGCCGTCGTCGGTGCACTCGAACCAGGCGCCCGCTGCGTAGTCGGTGTAGTCGTCGCCGCTCTGCGTCTGCACATCGACCGCGCTGTTGTCGTCGCTGGTGGCGCTGCTGCCCCAGTCGCTGTCGATCGAGCGCAGGGTGGCTTCGTCGGTGACGTAGGCCGCGCCGTAGTAGGTCGAGGTGTTGCTCACCACGCTGGCGCCCTCCACCGTGACCAGGGTGGTGCTGGTGCTCGAGGTATAGTCATAGCCGTCGATGTAGAAGGCGGCGGCGTAGTTGGCGAGGTTGCCCGAGATCTCGCCGCCGGTGATCGAGGCCGAGGCGTCGGCGGTGTAGCCGCTGATGTAGAGGAAGCCGCCTGAAGTGTCGGCCGTGTTGTCGGTGGCGTCGGTGTCGGTGAGGGTGAGGGTGGCGTCGGTGATCACGATCCCCCCGCCATAGGTGGCCTCGTTGTCGTCGATCGACGAGTCGGAGACGGTGACGTCGCAGCCGAAGGCGGCGATGCCCCCGCCAACCCTGCTCGACGAGTTGCCCGAGATAGCGCTGTCGGTGACCGTCACAGAGGCGCCTGTGGTGCAGTAGACGCCGCCGCCCGAGACGCCGAGGGTCGGTTCTTCCTCGTCGGCCTCGCCGTTGGTGAGGGTGAGGCCCGCCACCGAGACGGCGTAGCCGGCGCCTACGCTCACCACGGTGCCAGCGGCCCCGCCGTCGAGAATGGTGGTGGCGGCACCGTTCTGGCTCGCCAACGTGACGTCGGCGCCCAGGTCGAGGTTCACGGTGTAGGTGCCGTCGCAGAAGGTGGCCGTGCCGGCGTCGGACAGGGTGACGTCGCCCGTCATCGTGCTGGTGAGGTCGGTCATCGCGCCGGCGCCGTCGGTCCAGGTGACCTGACCGTCTTCGTCGGTGGTGTCGCTGTCACAGTCGTTGTCGGCGCCGTCGCACAGCTCGGCCGCGCCCGGGTACGACGTGGCGGTCGTGTCGTCGCAGTCGGTGGCGTCGGTGACGTGGCCCGACGGCGCGATGCAGGCCTCGACCGTCGTGGCGGCGTCGCCATACCCGTCGGCGTCGGCGTCGGCGTAGAAGGTGGTGGTCACCCCCTCATCGATGGCGTCGTCGCAGTTGTTGTCGCTGCCGTCGCAGACCTCGGTGGCGGCCGGGTTGATCGCAGGGTTGGTGTCGTCGCAGTCGGCGTCGTCCGTCACGTAGCCCTCGGGCGCCTCGCAGGCGTCCTCGTACACGGTGGGGTCGCCGTAGCTGTCGGTGTCTTCGTCGGCGTAGAAGGTGGTGGTCACGCCCTCGTCGATGTCGTCATCGCAGTCGTTGTCGATGCCGTCGCAGACCTCGGTGGCGCCGGGGTTGATCGCGGGATCGTCGTCGTCGCAGTCCTCCCCCTCCGGGTAGCCGTCGGCGTCGGCGTCGGTGGCGCCGCCGTCGGTGCCGTCTGCGCCGTCCCCACCAACGGCGCCAAAACCCATGTACAGGCCCTCCGAGCCGTCCGAGCCGTCTGCGCCATCCGACCCGTCGTCTTTGTCTCCACAACCGAGCAAACAGAGGGTCAGCAGAGACGAGGCGAAGAGGCGCATGGGAGCTCCGAAACGGGGAGGAGGGCGGGGGATGGACGACTTATCCCGTCTTCCGCCCGTGCACCACCTCTGCCCCGTACTTTCGCCTGCCCACATGCGGCGAGACCTCCGGGGTGTGGCGCGCGCCACTGCCCCGGAGGTCGCCGCGCTCGGCCGCGGTCTACTCCAGCGGCTGCAGCCCCAGGCCCGCGCCGCTGCCGATGAGCTCGGCCTCGACCTCGACCGAGGTGCCCAGCAGGCTCGCATCCGTGATCGGATAAGCCGAGAGTGCAGTGTAGGTGGCCATCACGCAGCCTCGGCAAACGACGTGAGCGTACACCAGCGGTTGGGATTGGCCTCGACGCATAGGCGTCTGAGCTGGTCGAGGGCGAGACGGGCTGGTG
>JBDQIL010000440.1:0-4791 GCA_040264415.1 Myxococcota bacterium | reverse complement strand
TTGTCACTCCCGGGGTCACTCGGCGGCGAGCCGTCGGTGAATCCCCCGGATGCCGCGGTCGGGGGGGGCGCTGCCGCGTCGTCGTCCTGGCCCGGTCCGCGGACGTCGCTCGGTTCGTGCCTCGGGCCGTCACCACCGGACGCTGGGCCCGCGCCGTCGTCGCGATCCGTGGGGTCTGGGCCGTCGGTGATCGGGGCGTCGCGGGTCAGCGCGTCGGGGTCGGGCTCCGAGTCGGCGGCCTGCGCGCGCGCGAGCAGGTCGAAGAACATCGTCAGCTCGGGCCGGTCCTGCACGGGCTCCCAGGTCTGTCCGTCTTCGGACAGCTCGGCGCCGGGCTCGACCCGCTGCTGGACGACCCACTGCTGCAGGCTCGCGATGTCCGCGACCTGGTAGAGGACGCCGTCTTGGCGCAGATACAGCGGCCCGGTGGACGGTGGTGGCGGCGCGCTGGTGCCGTCGGCGCGGCTCGGAGGGGGCTCGGATCGGGCGCTCTGCTGCAGCTCGATGGTGGGGGGGGCGGCGGTGGATTCGCCCCCGATGGCCACCGTCGGCGCTTCGCGATCCACCTCGGGGGCCACCGTTGCCGCTCGGGTCAGCGAGCCGTCTTCGCGCACCACCAGGAATCGGTGGCCGCAGGAGGTGCACCGGAACTTGAGGTTGCGCCCGCGCGACAACGCGCCCGGCGGAAGGTCGAGCTCGTATCCGGCGCTGCATTGGTCGCAGCTCACGCGCACAGGCGGTCGGTGCCTCGGGGACAGGGTGCGGGTCAGGTGCCGTTGAGGCGATCGATCTTCTGCTGGACGCGGGAGGCGTCGCCCGGACCCGTGGTCAAGTAGGCCTGGTAGTGGCCGACCGCTCCGGCCGAGTCGCCCTGCTCGGCGGTCAGGTCGCCGAGGAAGTCGTGGGCGGGTGCGTAGCCGGATGAGGCGGCCTGTTGGAGGTGCCCGCGCGCGCCCGCGGCGTCGCCGGAGCGAAGCATCGCCGCGCCGAGCTTGCCGTTGTACTCGGCGTTGCCGGGCTGCATTGAGACGGCCTGACGGAACGCGTTGACGGCGCCGCTGTAGTCGCCGCGGCGGTAGGCGGCCCAGCCGGCTTGCGCGTGGTCGGCGGCCGACATGGTGCTGTACTCGACCCCGCCGCCGTTGTTGGGCTGTGTGGGGCGGGCCGCGTCGCGCGGTGAAGGCGGCGGCGCTCCTGAGCTGGCGGTGGGGGTCTTGCCGTTTCGGAACTCGGCGGGCACCACCGGGATGAGCTGCGGCTCCTCCTCGAGACCCCAGTTGTCGTCGGCGGGCACCTCGTCGCCAGCGTCTTCGGGGACGATGCTGCCGGCGGCCGGCTCGCTGGGGGGCTTGGGCGGCGGCGGCTTCGGGGTCGTTCGCACGCCGGTGTTGGCGGTGGCGCCGGTTCCGGCGTCTTGGTTGCTCATCCACCAGTAGCCGCCACCGAGGAGCAGCAGGGCGACCGCAGCCACGGCGAGCACCTTGCCCGTGCCGCCGCCGCCGCCGGATTCGGTCGGCTTGGCGGCGGCCTCGGGGCGCGCCTGCGGGCGGGGCGCAGCCCCGGCGTCGGGCCGCGCGGGGCTGCGGCTCTTTCGCTCGCGGCTCTTCTTTCGCTGCTCGAATGGATCGACGAAGCGGGGCGCGGCGTCTTCTGCGGCGGCGCCCGTCTTGAAGAGCTCTTCGATCTGTTCGTTCTGGCTGTCGCCGATCTGTGCAGGTGCGGTGAAGCCGCCGGCGGTCGAGGCTCGCTCGGCGCCCAGGGTGCCAGCGAGGTCGTCCATGCCGATGATGTTGGTGGGCCCGTCGTCGTCGTCGAAGTCGGTGACCGTCTCGGCCGCCTGGTCGGCTTCGGCCTTCAGATCGGCCTCGGCCTGAACGTAGACGTCTACGAAGTGCTGCTTCAGGTTGGGGATCTCACCGATCGCCGACCAGTCGGTGCCGTTGTGGCTCAGCAGGTCGGACGAGGTGACCCGCCCGTCGGAGATGTACTTGGACAGGGTCTTGTAGTCGCTGAAGTCGTAGACCAGCCCGATCTTGACCTTGACCTTCCAGCTCTGGATGCCCACCTTGCGAAAGTCGAGCGCGTGGACGTCGAGCGCGGCGGGGGGAGCGGGTGCCGCCGCCGGGGTGGGCGGCGCGACGGTCGCGCTCGCAGCGGCCGGCGGCGCCGCGAGGCCCTCCGGTGCGCCTTGATCTTTGTAGACGACGAACACGTGCCGGCAGCGCGGGCACGTGATCTTGGCGCCCCTGCCGGAGATCTTGGAGTCGTCCAGCTTGTAGCGGGCGCCACAGTGGTCGCAGGTCACGATCATCGCTTGCACCAGAGACGCACGGGAACCGGGGCCGGGCCCGGGTCGAAGAGAGGCTCAACGCTACCACCCTCGGCCAGCGCGGTGCAACGCGCCGGGCGCCGCCAGTGGAGCGTGGGGACTGCCGTTGGCAACCCGGCGCGGGCCTGACGCCTTCCGATCATTCGTCGACCACCTCGAGCCCGGCGAACCGGGCGAGCAGCTGCTTGCGCACGCCCGAGTCGAAAGCGACCCCGATCTTGGGGTTCGACGGCGATCCTGACACCGCTCGGATCTCACCGAGGCCGAAGGTCTTGTGCAGAATCCGGGTGCCGGCCTTGAGGTCTTCGAGTCCCTCTGGCGTGCGCGTGCGCACGGTGCCGGTGGGCAGGCTCGGCCGTGGTGCGGGCGCCGGTGTGGCGCGCCGGCCGGGCCGCGCGAAGGCCGACGGGCCGCCAAAGCCCAGGCGCTCCGCTCGAGCCGCCCGATCGTCGGTTGGGCTCGAGCGGCCACGACCCCAATCGATGAGCTCGGCGGGGATCTCTTCGAGGAAGCGCGATGGCCCCGCGTCTTCGAATTGTCGGCTGTGGGGGTTGAAGCGCCGGCGCGGCCGGCAGAGGAAGAGCTGCTTCATGGCCCGGGTGAAGGCCACGTAGACCAGCCGCCGCTCCTCCTCCAGCTCGACCTCGCTGTTCATCGCCATGAAGTGCGGGAAGCCGCCCTGGTGGAGGCCCACCACGAACACCGCGGGGAACTCGAGGCCCTTGGCGAGGTGCGCGGTGAGCAGGGTGACGCGCCCCTGCTCGTCGTCGCCCGGCAGCTCGTCGGCCTGGCTGGCCAGCGACGCCTTGTCGAGGAAGAGCTGCAGCCGCATGCGGGGATCGGCGTCGGCGGCCTCGGCCTCGTCTGGGTCGAGCTCGAGGTCGGTGTCGCCCACGGCGCGAGCCAGCTCTTCGAGGTTCTCGAGCCGCGCTGCGGCTTCGTCGGTGCCCTCGGCCTCGAGCGCCGCGCGGTAGCCCGAGTCGGTGACGGCTCGTTCGACCAGGGCGCCCGGGGCCGTGGTCTCGAGGGCCGCCTGGAGCCCCGCGATGATCTCGACGAAGGCCCGCGCCCCCTTGCGGCCGCGGCCCTTGCCCTCGCCCCACTCGGCAGCCGCTTCGAGCAGCGGCACGCCACGCGCTGCGGCCAGGCGACGCAGGTCGTCGAGGCCCTTGGCGCCGATCCCGCGGCGCGGGCTGTTGATCACCCGCTCGAAGGCCACGTCGTCTGCGGGGTTGAGCACCAGCTTGAGGTAGGCCACCAGGTCGCGCACCTCGCGGCGCTCGTAGAACTTCACCGACCCGACCAGCACGTGCGGGATGTCGGCGCGCACGAGGCGCTCTTCGAAGGCGCGCGAGGCCGCGTTGGTGCGGTAGATGACCGCGACGTCGCGGTAGCGCAGGCCCTCACGCCGCAGCGAGCGGATGCGGTCGACCACCAGCTGCGCCTGCTCCCGCTCGTCTTGCCCCACCAGCATCTGCAGCTTCGCGCCGTCGCCCGCCTCGGTCCACAGCTTCTTGTCCATCCGACCCCGGTTGTTGGCCACGACGGCGTGGGCGGCCTTCAGGATGTTGCCGGTGGACCGGTAGTTCTGCTCGAGGCGCACCACGGTGGGGTCGGGGAAGGTCTCGCCGAAGTCGAGGATGTTGCGGATGTCGGCGCCGCGGAAGGCGTAGATGGACTGGTCGTCGTCGCCCACCACCATCACGTTGCCGTGCTGCCCGCCCAGCAGCTGGATGAGCTGGAACTGCGCCCGGTTGGTGTCTTGGTACTCGTCCACCAGGATGTGCTGGTAGCGCCGCCGCCAGGCCGCGAGCACGGCGGGGTGGTGAGTCCAGAGGCGCACGGTGAGGTTGATGAGGTCGTTGAAGTCGACCGCGTCGAGCTTGCGCAGTTGCTGCTCGTAGAGCGGGTAGAGCTTCGCGGTGGGGTCGCCTGGCGCGCTGGGGAAGTGGGTGTCGTAGTCTTCGGGCGCGATCATGCGGTTCTTGGCCTGATCGATGGCCCGGAGCACCCGCGCGGGGCGGAACTTGGTGCCGTCGACCCCGGTGGCCTTCATCAGCCGCTTGATGAGCTGCTTCTGGTCGGCCACGTCGTAGATGGTGAAGCGCGGCGACCAGCCCAGGTGGTGGATGTCGCGCCGGAGCACGTAGACGCAGAAGCTGTGGAAGGTGGAGAGGCGCAGCCAGCGGGCCTCTTCACCGACCATGTGGCGCACCCGCTCGCGCATCTCACCGGCGGCCTTGTTGGTGAAGGTGACCGCGAGGATGTTGCCCGGCCGCACCCCGACCTCGTGGATGAGGTAGGCCAACCGATGGGTGAGCACCCGGGTCTTTCCCGAGCCAGCCCCGGCGAGCACCAGCAGCGGACCCTTGGTGGTCGAGGCGGCGCGGGCTCGATCACCTGCAACTACGACGGCTACGCCAAGCACCGCACCGACATCGGCGCGGGCGCCTTCATCGGCT
>JBDQIL010000439.1:0-4799 GCA_040264415.1 Myxococcota bacterium | reverse complement strand
GGCCCACCCCCAGCCCGATCCAGGTGAGCGGGGCCTCGCCATCGCGCAGCGCCCACCACGACGGCACCGCCGCCACCACCAGGCCCGTCCAGACGAGCCACTCTCCGAAGTAGTTGGGGTGGCGACTGAACCGCCACAGGCCCACCGTGCAGACCGCGCCCGCGTTCTTCGAGATGAACCGCATCTTCTGGGCGTCCGCGATCGACTCGAAGAGGTACCCGCCGGCCCACAGGGCGAGACCCGCCAGCTCGAGGGCCGACGCCCCCTCGGCGGGGTTGGTCGCCAACAACACCCCCGGCAGCGCCAGCACCGACGCGTTGGCGAAGCCCTGGGCGAGGATGTCGCTGAGCAGGTGGAGCCGCACCCGACCGCCGCCGCCCTGCTCCAGCCGCATGCGTCGGTAGACGTAGCGGGGGAATTCGGTCTCGACGATGACCCCGGTGGTCTTCGCCATCACCAGCGCGGCGATCCCCATCCGCAGCCCGATGAGCAGGTAGACCGCGCCGACCACGGCGGTGCGGGCGGGGTGTCCGGTGCCCATGGACAAGACGACGCCGCCGATGACCGCGACCCCGAAGGGCCAGGCGATGTCTACGTAGGACACCCGGCCGGTGCGCAGGAAGGGCACGCAGGCGACCAAGGTGAAGAGGATCGCCTGAAGGGCAGCGTTCACCAGCAGCAGGGGGCGGATGGGCGCGGCCGAAGTGGTCAGCGCCACCGCCCCCAAGGACAAGAAGCTGACACACAGCGCGATGCCAGATCCCATGGACGCCTCTCGGGCTCGGGAGAGCGGCTCTCCTACCCCCCCGAGCACCACTCCGCAGAAGCCCGAAGGGGCCGCGCGCCCACCCGGGGTGAGCGCGCGGCCCGCGGCGTCGCCCACCGGGATGGGGTGGCGCGGGCTCCGCGCCGCCGGGACGCTACTGGGCCCCGGTGTCGGTCGAGGCCTCCGTCTCGTCTTCGGTCCCCTCGCCGTCGTCCCCGCCCTCGACGGCGGCGGGAGACTCGGGCTCGCCGAAGTAGACCTGCTTGATCACGGGCTGCATACGGTAGGTGTCTCGGACCAGCCGGATGCTCTCGTGGGCGTCGAAGTCGAGGCGCAGCTCGTGGGTCTCACCGCTCGCGATGGTCACGTCGGTCTGCACCTTGATGCCGGTCTGGGCGCCGCTGGGGATGGTCATCGGGATGGTCTCGCCGTCGATCACCACCGCGGCCTCGAGCACCTGCAAGCGCAGCTGCCCGTAGCTCCCGGGCGCCAGCTCGCTCGTCCCCAGCAGGCCCGTCACGCCGTCCTGGAGCGCGAGCAGGTCCCACTCGGTGGGCGTGTCGGTGATCAGCATCCACTCGCATCGCTGGGGCACCGCGCCCGTGTCGGCGCCCGTGTCGGCGCCCGCGTCGGCGCCCGTGTCGGCGCCCGTGTCGCCTTCGTCTTCGGCGCCATCATCGTCGACCATGTGGCAGAGCGACACCCACCCGATGGTGACGGGGACCGCCTCGAAGTCTCCCGGGGCGTCGGTGAGCGTGACCGCGAGGTGGCCCGGCTCGGGCTCTCCCCCGAAGCCCAGCGGGGCCGATGCCAGACCGCGCCACGGGACCGGGTGGTTCCACCCGACACCCTCGCGGTTCGGGTCGGCGAGCAGGCCCCAGGGCACCGGCGCGGGCGCGTCGGCTGTGGGACCGCCGGCGAGGGCCGACCGCGCGGCCTCGGGATCCAGGCTGCCGCATCCGGCGGCGACGAGCAGGGGAAGGACGAGGTGCCGGGCGCGGCGGGGCATGGGTGGCCTCCTGGGTCTACACCGGCACACGGATCGCAGCGCGAGTCCCATGAGGCCCGCGATCGATCGTTCCGATCGAGCAGCCCGAGAGAGGCGGCGGGGCGATCGGGCGCGGCCCTCAGCCCGGGGGCCCCAGCACCTGCGACGGCGGCCCATCTGCCACGAGCCGCCCATCGACCAGCTCGATGACCCGGCGGCAGCGCCGTGCGATGCCAGGGTCGTGCGTCACGATGACGAAGGCCGTGTCGTGCTGGGCGTTCCAATCCTGAAGCAGCTCGATCACCCGGTCGCTGGACGCGGTGTCCAGGTTGCCGGTGGGCTCGTCTGCGTAGACCACGGCGGGCTGGTTCATGAGAGCCCGGGCCACGGCCACGCGCTGCTGCATGCCGCCCGACAGCCGGCCCGCCGGGCGATCCTCCTGGCCCTCGAGCCCGACCGCGGCGAGCAGCTGGGCGGCGCGCGGGCGCTGGGCGGCCCGCAGGCTCCCGTCGAGCGCGGCGGCGGGCAGCATGATGTTCTCGGCCACGCTGAGCGCCGGCAGCAGGTGGTGGAACTGGAAGACGAAGCCGAGGGTCTCGCCCCGCAGCCGGGTGAGCTCGGCGTCGGTCAGGTCCGCGACGTCTCGCCCCTGGATGCGCAGCGTGCCCGTGGTGGCCCGGTCGAGCAGGCCGAGCAGGTTCAACAGCGTGCTCTTGCCCGAGCCCGACGGCCCGATCAGCGCGACGAACTCCCCGGCCCGGATCTCGAGGTCGATGCCGTGCAGCACCTCCACCCGCGTCTCCGGGTCGTCGCCGAAGGCCTTGGTGACGCCAATCAACTCGACGAGGACCGCGGCATCGGGAGCGCTCATGCGTCCCCCCGGATCGCCCGCGCGGGGTCCATCGTCGCGGCCACCCGAGCCGGCCACAGGGCGGCCAACAGCCCCGTGCCCAGGCTGATGGCGCCGGCCGTGAGCGCGGTGGACAGATCGACCCGGATGGGGAACGGCACCACCAGCTCGAGCCCGGCGCCCACCACCGCGCCCAGGGCGGTCCCCATCACCGCGCCGCCCGCCCCCAGCAGCGCCCCTTGCCACAAGAAGATCTGCAGCACCACGCCGGCCCGCACGCCCATGGCTCGGAGGATGCCGATCTGCCCGCGGCGCTGCACCACGGTGACCGCCAGCACGCTCGCGATGCCCATCGCCACCGCCAGGAGCGTGAAGACCCGGATCATGATGGTGGACTGGTCTTGGGCCGACAGCGCAGAGAGCAGCGCCGCGTTCAGACCGATCCAGCTGTCGACGGGCAGGCCGGTGCGGGCGGAGACGTCGGCGGCGATGCGGTCGGCCCCGAACAGGTCGGTCACGGTCGCGTCGATGGCGGACACGTCGCCGGGGCGCCCCAGCAGGCTCTGCGCGCCCCGGAGCGAGACCACGACCCACCGATCGTCGACCGCGGCCGCCCCCAGCCGAAAGGTCCCCACCACCCGAACGGTGGCCTCGGTGGAGTCGGTCTGCAGCAAGAGCGGGCTGCCCACCCGCAGACCGAGCTCGGTCGCCAGCCCGGCGCCGATGACCGCGGCCTCTGCCCCCGGACGGTAGTCGCCGCTCACGAGGTTGCCCGGCAGGTCGATGATGTCGCTCAGCCGAGCGGGATCGGCTCCCACCAGCTGCACGGCCGTCCGACCCCCGCCGCGCAGGGCAAGGGCCGAACCGGTGAGCTTGGGGCAGGCCGCGCGAACGCCCGGGGTGCCCTCGAGGCGGGTGAGCGCGCGCTGCCAGCGATCGAAGGGGGTCTGGCGGGGCTCGGGCTGGGCCACCTGGCGGATGATCACCCCGTCACGCGCCACGACCGGCAGCAAGGCCGGCGGATCGTTGCGCACCGTGATGTGGGCCTGGGTGCCCAGCGTCTGGGCCACCATGTTCTCTTGCACGCCGATCATCGTAGCGGTGATGAAGACGTAGGCGGCGACACCGATCGTGACCCCCGCCACGATCAGCAGGGTCTGGGTGCGCCCCTCGGTCAAGAACCGCCACGCGAGCTGGATGGGCAGCATGTCAGCCGTCCGACGGCGCGAAGGCCGGGCCGACCGCCCGCACCCGCACCCGCGCGCCAGGCGTCACCGCGTCGGCCGCCAGCACAGCGTCCCCCTCCTCCAAGCCGGACCGGATCTCGACCGCGACATCGTCTTGCGCGCCCAGCGTGACCGCATGGCGCGTCGCCCGGCCGCCGTCGACCCGCAACACCCAGGGCGCGTCCCCCCCCAAGCCCTGCACATGGGTCACCGGCAGCACCAGGGCGGCGGCGTGGGTCCCGAGGATGATCTCGACGGTAGCGGTCATGTCAGGGCGGAGCTGCGCGGGCGCGGGCGCGTCGAGGGACAGGCGCACGCGCACGGTGCCCCGCCCCGGGTCTACCTGGGGGGCGAGCTCGGAGACCTGGGCAGACAGCACGAGGTCGGCGAAGGCCTCGACGCGGACCATGGCGGCCTGACCCACGGCCAGCTGCCCGAGGTGCACCTCGTCGGGGGTGACCTCGACCTGAAGGGCGTCGGCACCCGAGAAGACCACCAGGGTGTCTCCGGGGCGCACGATCTGGCCGGGCTGCACCCGGCGCTCGAGGACCTGACCCGTGGTCGGCGCGCGGAGCTGGGTGTGGGCCAGCGCCGCCTGCGCCGCGCCGAGCTCGGGCTGACGGTGCCTGGGACGGTGGCGGAGGTGGCGGTGGCGGAGGGAGAGCGCGTCGACGCCGGCGCGATCCTCGTGCGGCTGGACGACGGCGAGCAGGCAGCGCGGGTGCGCGAGGCCGAAGCCACGGTCGCCGAGGCGCGGGCGCGGTCCAGGTCGGCTTCGGTGACCCCACCGGCGCCAAAGAGGGCCTCGAGACGCGCGAGATCCCGCTCGGCCTCGGCGGCCTGCGAGCGGGCGCGTTCGAGCTGCTGGGCGGCCGCGGGGTGCCCGACGGCCCGCAGGCGGGCCAGCCGCGCCCGCGCCTCGGCGACCGTGGCTTCGGCCTCGCGCACCCGCGCTGCCTGCTCGCCGTC
>JBDQIL010000438.1:0-4803 GCA_040264415.1 Myxococcota bacterium | reverse complement strand
CGGATAGACGCCCATCTCAACGGAGTGGAGGTTGAACTCCACATCGTTGAGCTGAACGCCGTAGTCGTAGGTCGCGGCCGGGGTGTCGCAGCCAGACACGGAGACCAGACCGAGAGAGAGAAGAACGACGTGAAGGGCCTTCATGGTCAAATCCCAATGAGCGCGTAGGTGCCGACTTCCCACTCGACGCCCTCTTGGCCGGGGAAGGTCAGGCCGTCCGGCGAGTACTGGTCGAGCGTGCGGTACTGCGCGCGCACGCCCACGCGGGGCTGGCTGCGCTGCAGGTTGGGGCGCGCCCACCCGCCCGACAGGTCGACGATGGCCTGGAAGGGGAAGGTGAGGTTGAAGTCGCGGTGGTAGTCGTAGGGCCCCCAGTCGTTGACCCGCACTGTGGTGTCGAGGGCCATGTTGCGGAACCAGCCGGTGACCATGCCGCCGTAGGCGGTGATCAGCCGGGTGTCGGAGCCGGTGGACTGCTTGGTGCCGCCGTACCCGCTCAGGCGCAGCCGGAAGTCGCCCCGCGGTCGCAGGTGGACGTGGCCGGTGACGTCGAAGGTGTCGACCGGGGGCGGGGCCGCGTCGAAGCTGAACAGCGTGCCGTCGGCCAGAAAGCCGATGTGGCTGTCGGTGGAGGTGGGCTGCATGCGGTAGACCGCGTCGATGGCGGCGCTGAAGCGGGCGTCTTCGCGCACGAAGTTGTCCCACATCCACATCCACGAGCCGGGCGTGGGGTCGTAGACCAGCAGCAGCTCGACCGCGGTGGTCTCGCGGTTCTCACGCACGATGAAGGGGTCGTCGAGGAAGTTGCGGGGCACCACCCGCCGGTTGTAGCGGCCGGTGGTGGGGTCGACGCCATCGCCGATGACCGGCAGCGGGCCCACGATGGGCTTCTGGTACAAGGCGCTCGGGGCGATCTGGAAGCGGCCCAGGTTGAGCGCGAGCCCCCCCAGCACGCTGCGCTGGTTGCCGCGGCCGGTCTGCTTGAGGCGCCAGCCGGTGAAGACCGGCACCGCGTCGGGGCCGCCGTCGGCCACCAGCCCCTGGATGCCGCCCTGCACGTACCCGCTGATCGGGCCGATGGTGTGGGCGAGCTTGGCCCGGAAGCCCAGCGTGTCGATGAGGGAGACCTCGTCGGTCAGCACGTCGTCGCCGCTGCCGGCGTACGAGGTGCCCGAGGCGGCGGGCTGCACCGACCGGAAGGTCTGGCCGACCTTGTTGGTGCCGGCCATCATGCCGCCCACGGTGAGGCCGTTGCCACCCTGGCCGGTCTCCATCACCACCGTGCTGCGGCGGAGCATGGGCTCGGCGATGAGGCTCGAGGTGGTGGCGCCCGACGTGCGGGCGATGTCCTCTTGGTGCATCAGCGTGACCGTGACTGGCCCCACGGGCTCGCGGATCTTGGCGATGGCCGTGGGGTTGGCCCCCCAGTAGATCTGCGGTCCCATGGCCAGCTTCACGCCGTCGAGCGGGCCCTTGCCCTCGACCTCGACCCCGATGGGCACGGCGGCCTGGTAGATGTCGGGGTTCGGGCCGTAGTTGGCCTCGCGGTACAGCCCGAAGAAGTCGCCCTCGTAGCCCCAGTGGAAGTGGCCCTGCCGGTAGTAGCCCTTCATGCGGAAGGCCCGGTGGTTCCAGCTGAAGCCGGCGTCGTGCACCCGCACCCGCTGCAGGGGGGAGAGGTCGGCGAGCTGGCCCTCGTCGTCGGTGACCAGGCGCTCGGCCCCGGCGGCCTCCCAGTACAGCTCGTCGATGCGGTTGTCGGGGGTGTTGCCCAGGATGCTCACCCGCATGTCGGCCGACACGTCGCGGGTGGGCTCGGCCCGCACCCCCAGCCAGAAGTTCTCCATGTGATCGAAGATCGTCGTCTGCACGCCGTTCTCGTCGGTCTGCTGGCTCACGAAGCTGGTCAGCTCGAGCCGCAGATCGGTGATCTGCACCTTCTGAAGGTCGGCCACCTTCTGCCCGAGGATGCCCGACTCGGCGCGGCTCACGAACTCGGCGGGGTCGATGCTCGCGAAGTGCGAGCGGATGACCGGCAGCGAGGTGTCGGGGTGGTACGGGTCGAGCTGGAAGGCCTCGCGCAGCATGTAGTAGGCGGGTCGGGGGAACAGCTCGAAGCTGCCGTCGGGCTGGGTGGGGCCCTTCGCGCAGATGCCGAACCACTCCTCGTTCATGTTGTTGTCGCCCTCGACCCAGTCGAACATGTAGGCCTGGTTGGGCCAGCTCGCGTTGGTGTCGTGGATGTCGAGGTTCTCTTCTTGGAGGTACTTCCACCAGCCGTCGGCCCACTGAAACACGTAGCCGCCGATGCTGTTGCCCACGCCGCCGTGGCCGTAGGCTTCGGCGTAGATCTCGGTCCACTGGGCGTGCAGCAGCTCGGCCTGCGACAGGCCGTCTTCGCGCCCTGTGCGGGCGTTGTAGGCGTCTGAGCCGAACTCGGTGTAGACGAAGGGCACGCCCAGCTCGTCTTCGACCCGCTGGTAGAGGTCGCGGGCCGACGGGCCGCGGTAGACGTTCGACCCCATGATGTCGAGGTTGGGCACCAGCTCGGCCACCAGATCGAGGTACTGCAGGTCGCCGTTGGCGATGGCCACCGGGTGGTGGGCGTCCACCGCGTGGATGTCGTCCACCAGCTCGCCGAAGAGCGAGTAGAGGTGCCGCGCCTTGGCCTCTTGACGCTCGCCCTCGGGCAGCGCCTCGATCTCGAAGCTCTTCCAGCTGAGGCCGTAGTTGTTCTCGTTGCCGAGCAGGAAGAACAGCACCCCCTCGACGTCTTTGTAGCGCTCGACCGCCGCCATGGTCTCGGCCTTGATGGCCGCCCGGTGGCCGGGGTCGGAGTAGTCGACCACCGGGACGAAGGTGCCCTGGACCGACACGCCGTAGCGGCCCATCAGCGGGTTGATCATCGTGGTGATGCCGTAGTTCTCGTAGATCCAGGTGAGCCACTTTGGCGGGATGCCCGGGTACTGGCGGATGGTGTTGACCCCCATCGCGCTCAGCAGCTTCATCTCGTCGCGCAGGGCGGCCTCGATGAAGGCGTCGGGCTGCCCCCAGAAGTCGTAGCTGTAGTTCTCTCCGATGGGCACGTAGCCCCAGTTCATGCCCTTCACGAAGGTGTCTTGGCCGTCGATCTGCAGCTTGTAGCCTTGATCGTCGGCCAAGACGGTCACATGATTGGGCGCGGCCGCCACCACCGAGGGGGCGCTCGCCAGGATCAGGGCGAGGGGCCCCAGGACAGCGGTGGTGGCGGCGGGACGCATGGGGCTACTCGGCGCCGGTGCTGCTGTCGTGCAGGTACATGCGCATCTGGTCGAAGTAGACGCCGCCGGGCTCGTAGCAGTCGCCCTCGGCCTCGCCGGTGCAGTGCCAGAACTCGATGGCGGCCTGCACCTTGGTGGCGCCCTCGGGCACCGTGGCGGTGACGGTCATCTCGGTCCAGGTGCCCACGGCGGAGCCCTCGGTGAAGGTGACCACGGACTCCTCGGCGCCGTAGTAGGCGTAGCTGTCGTCGTAGAACTTGATCCAGAGGGCGGCGTAGGTCTGCGGGCCCACGATGGCGTCGGGGCCGTGCATCAGGCCCCAGCCGTCGAAGGTGTAGACCTCGCCGGGGGTGGCCGGGAATTCCTGGTAGACCGGCGTCTCGTTCTCCCAGCCGGAGTACTGGCCGTACAGCTTGAGGCCGTTGGAGCCCTCGTGGGCTGCGAAGGGCGTGTCGTCTGGGTACATCGCGTCGCCGTTGGCGAGCACGGCCCAGTTGGCCAGGTCGCCGGGGAAGATCAGCCAGTCGGTCAGGTCTTGGGCCTGCTCGAAGCCGGGGTTGAGCAGCATGTTGACGGGCTCGGGCTCGGTGCCGTCGGTGCCGTCGGCGGTTCCGTCGGTGCCGTCGGCGGTGCCGTCGGCGCCGTCGGCGGTGCCGTCTGCGCCGTCCGAGGTGCCGTCAGCGCCGTCGCCGCCGTCGGTGGTGGTGCCGTCTGCGCCGTCGGAGGAGCCGTCCGCGCCGTCGGCCGACGTGCCGTCGGTGCCGTCGGTCGCGCCGGAGTCGTCGTCCTTGTCCCCACAGGCGGACAGGGCGAGCGGGATCGAGAGGAGGAGTGCGAGCTTGCGCATGAAAGGCTCCTAGGCCGTTTGAGAGGCGCCGAGCTCCATCGTCTCGGCGCGGGAGTGGAGGAGGAGCGCGGGCTCTGCGAGCACGCGCTGCAACACGAGGGTGGCCGCCCCGAGGGCGATCCCATCTACACCAAGCGTACTCACGAGCACGTCGGTCGTCTCGAGGGAGGTGGAGAGGACCCGCTCGCGCATGGCCTCGCGCATGGCGTCGAGCAATACCGGGCCGGTGCTGGGCAGGGTGCCACCCAGGACGATGGCGCCGGGGTTCAACAGGTTCAGCAGGTTGGCGATGGCCGTGCCGAGCTGGTGGCCGGCTTGCCGCATCAGGTCGGTCGCCAGCGCGTCGCCGGCGTGGGCGGCGTCGATCAAGGAGGCGAGATCGAGGCCCGCGGGCTGCAGGCGGGTCTTGGCACCGTTCGTCATCTCGGCCAACGCGCGGCCCACCAGCGAGTGGGTCCCGATCAGGGCTTCGAGGCAGCCGTGTCGGCCGCAGCGACACTGGTGGTCGCTGCTGGGATCGATCGTGGTGTGGCCGATCTCTCCGGCGATGCCCGAGGCGCCGCCGTAGATCTCGCCGCTCACGATCATCCCGGCCCCCACGCCCGTGGCCAGCTTGATGAAGGCGAAGTCGCCGCGGCCGCGGCCGCGGCCCCACCAAGCTTCGGCGAGCGCGCCCAGGTTGGCGTCGTTTTCCAT
>JBDQIL010000437.1:0-4806 GCA_040264415.1 Myxococcota bacterium | reverse complement strand
GGATCCACTTGTCGAAGCGCTTCTTGAAGCGGGCGGCGCGGCGGGGGTGTGCTCTTGTCGTTGGTCCCGAGCGTCGAGGCCGTGCTTGAACGCGCCGAGACGGGCAGCGCGCTCACCGAGGGCGACGTGGTCACCCTCCAGGACGCCATCGGCCGCGCCACCGACTCCGCCATCGGCCCGGCCGGCGGCGGGCTGCTGCAGGCGGCCACCGTCGCTCGCAGCGGCGGCCACGCCTTGTCCCTGCTGCCGGCCGACCCCGCCGCCCAGCGCCGCAGCCGCGTGAGGCGCAACCCCTTCGGCCGCCTGGCTGGCCTGCGCATCTCGAAGAAGAACTATGACCGACGCCGCGCCGCCCGCTTCAAGAAGCGCTTCAACAAGTGGATCCCGCACCTCACGGTCTGGGACGCCACTCTGCGCCTCATCGCTGCCGAGGCACGGATCCGGCGGTCGTTCAAGCCCGGTTTCGTGCTCGACGACGAGCTGCTCGGGCTGACAACGACCACCGCGAACGGCCGGGCCGTGGTCTACCTGCACCCCGACCGGCTCGCCCAGGTCATCAAGGCCCACAAGCACCGCCCGCTGGCCATCGCCGCCTACCTGCACGGCGTGGCCTGTCACGAGCTCACGCACCTCGACGGCAGGATGGGCAAGGGCCACGACGAGGCCTTCGTGGTCGCCCGGGAGGACCTCGGACACGCGACGGGCCACCTGCTGCCGGCCATCGCGGTGCTGGTGCAGAAGGTGCTGGCGCTGCCGGTGAAGGCGACGGACGATCAGAAGCAGATCCGCCGGCTGGAGCGACAGCTCGCACGCGCGCGGGAGAAGGGGAGCCGAGCGGCACAAAGGGAAGTCGAGCGGCTGCGGGCCAAACTGGAGACGGTGCGGGCTGAGCTCGCCGAGGCGAAGGCCGAGAGCAAGCGGGTGCGGGCGGCGTGTGGGGAGGCCTGCGGGTGTGGCGAAACCGTGCTCGGGGCTCCGGCTGACCCAGCCGTGCTGGTGGTGGATGCGGCGGTGTCGGCCCTGCTCACGCGGCCCCCGGCTGGGGTGGACGCGCGAGAGGTTGAGGGCTTCGCACGGCGGCATCGGGGGCGGCTGGTGGCCCTGGTCAGGGGACAGATGGGGACAGGGAGGATGAGGTGAGCCGACCGCTGCGCGCGGCGCTGTACGCCCGGGTCTCAACCACGGGGCACGGGCAGGACGCTGGGCTCCAGCTCGACGAGCTCCGCCAGGTGGCGGCTCAGCGGGGCTGGGAGGCGGTCGCCTACGTCGACGAAGGAGTCTCTGGCGCGAAGGACTCCCGGCCCGCCCTCGACCGGATGCTCGTGGATGCTCGCGAGGGGCGGCTCGACGTGGTGGCCATCTGGAAGCTGGACCGCCTGGCCCGTAGCGTCCGCAATCTCCTTGAGCTGGTCGACAGCTTGAACGCATGGGGCGTGGGCCTGGTGTCGCTCCGCGACGCCCACATCGACACGACCACGCCGTCGGGGCGGTTCACGTTGCAGATCCTGGCTGCCGTCGCGGAATTGGAACGCGAGCTCGTCAGGGAGCGGGTCATCGCCGGCGTCCGGCGGGCACAGGCGGCCGGGAAGCACTGCGGGCGGCCCGGTCGAGCTGGACCTGCGGCCCGCGTTGGCGATGCTCGGGCAGGGCCACGGGCTGAAGACGACGTCGAAGGCGCTCGGGGTGTCGCGCGCGACGCTGCGGCGGAGGCTGGTGGACGCGGGGGAGTGGCCGCGCCCCGACGAGGGGGTCCAGAAGTCGGCCGGCGACGTGGCCGCGTAGCGGGGTCCACAAGCAGGGCCGGATGGGCTGGCCAGAAGCAGGTGGTTCTGGCCAACGAAGTACCGCTCCCGTTCAGATCTTCACAAGAACCCTTGACCCTGTAGTCGGGTACAGGGTGATAGATGGGGCTCAGGGAGGTCAGCCGTGAGCACCCAGACCATTGGCCAGGTCGCCAAGCAGGTAGGCATCGGGGTCGAGACGGTGCGCTTCTACGAGCGCAAGGGCCTCATCGAAGACCCACCGAGGACGTCCTCGGGCTACCGCCAGTACCCCCCCGACACGGTGGAGAGGCTGCGATTCATCCGCCGAGCCAAGGAACTCGGTTTCAGCCTCGCCGAGATCGGTGAGCTCCTCGGGCTCGTTGGCGACGCGTGTGCGGACGTCCGCGCTCTGGCTTCCGCCAAGGTGGCGGACATCGAGCAACGCATCACTGACCTCGAGGCCATCGCCACCGTTCTCCGCCGCTTGGTGGCGTCCTGCGACGCCGGCATCGACCAGGAGGGGTGCCCGATCCTCGAGTCGCTGCGGGAGGCACCCGATGCGAGATGACCTGACGCGCTCCGCGAGCATGGCGGGTGCCGTCGCCTCGGCGCTGGCGGCATCGGCCTGCTGTGTGGGGCCGCTGCTGTTCGCGATGCTGGGCCTGGGCGGGGCTGGCTTCCTGGTGGCCCTGGAGCCCTACCGGCCCGTCTTCACGGCGTTCACCGTTCTGCTGCTCGGTCTGGGCTTCACCGTCACCTACCGTCGCCCCCAGGTCGACGACTGCGCTTGCGAGCTCCCGCGCGCGAACCGCGTGGGCCGCTGGATGCTGTGGGTCGCCGCCGGCGCCTCTGGTGTCGCCCTGCTCTTCCCGTCCCTCGTCCCCTACCTGTTCTGACGGAGGCGTAGATGCACGCTGCCCTGCTCGTCTTGGCCCTGGCGTTCGCCGGGTGCGGATCAACCACCAACGCCACGCCCAAAGCCGTTGAGGTCGGCGAATTGGCCTCCGCCACGCTCCGCGTCGACGGCATGACCTGCGCCTCCTGCGAGGTGTCGATTCGCGTGGCCGCCGAGAGGCTCGACGGCGTCCACTTGGCCGAGGTCGACTATGAGTCTGGGTCGGCCAGGGTCCGCTACGACCCGGACAAGGTGACCCCGTCCCGGATCGCGGAGGCCATCAGCGCGCTGGGCTACCCGGCGACAGTGGGCGACGCCTCGTCCGCGGCACGGCCAGGCGGAGGATGACGATGGACTGTTGCTCCACCGAAGCCGTCATCGATGATCTCTGCCCGGCCTGTCACCAGAAGGGTCGAGCGGTGAAGCCCGTGACCATCCGCGCGATGTCCTCAGACCAGCAGGCCTCCGCCGAAGGGTGGCGGTTCTGCCGGTCTGCTGCCTGCGGCGTTGCCTACTATCAAGCCCAAGGGAAGACGGTCCTGGTCTCCGCACTGCACGTCCGCGTGGGCCAGAAGGAGACCGCTCCGGACCGGCCCGTCTGCTACTGCTTCGGCTACTCGGCGCGGGACATCGCTCGGGACCCCAACGGCGTGAGCGAGGGCATCAAGGAGCGCTGCCGGCGGGGGGAGGACCGCTGCGCCGAGACCAACCCGCAGGGCTCGTGCTGCCTGGGAAACGTGCTCGGCATCGCTCGTGACGTCCAGGCGTCGGCGTAGTCCGAAACGGAGTTCGGCTCGTGCTTGTCCTCGGACCGTGCGCCGGCGCGGCGCCCAAGGGCGAAGGCGCCGATGCGAGCGCCGCGGAAGGCGACGAGGCCCGTTGCCTGGATCCGGACGCCGAGGAGCGGGAGCCGGCGACGGGGTGGAGAGACAACCGCCGACCAGCAGTGGCGGCTACTCGTCTCCAGCAGCAGACATGCGAAGGATGCGAATCGCGCCCGTCAGCACCAGCAGGCCGACCAGCCCGCCGACCACGAGGTCGGGGATGGACGAGCCCGTCCACCACACGAGCGCGCCGGCCAGGATGACGCCGACGTTCGCCAGCGCATCATTGGCGGTGAAGATCCAGCTCGCCTTCAGGTGGAGCCCGCCGTCCCTGTGCCGCGCGAGGAGAGCGACGCAGGCGAGGTTGGCCAGAAGTGCCAGCAGCCCGACACCCATCATCGCCGCTTCAACCGGCTCGCTGCCCAGGACCGCTCGCCGTCCGACCTCAGCCAGCGCACCGACCGCGAGGACGAGCTGGAGGACGCCCGACAATCGCGCGGCCCGCCGTTGAGACGTGGCCGCGCGGCCCACCGCGTACAACGAGACGGCATACACGCCGGCGTCGGCGAGCATGTCCAGCGAGTCGGCGATGAGGCCGGTGGACTGCCCCCACAGCCCGAGCGCGAGCTCGACCCCGAACATCCCCCCGTTGATGCCGAGCAAGAGCCAGAGAATCCGGGCCTCATCGGCGGACTCTGCCGGCGTTGCGGTCGCCAGGTCGAGCGCGTCGGCTGATTGGCTCTCGACCAAGGTGGCCCCCAATCCCAGGGGCTCCAGCCGACCCAACACCACATCTGCGAGTCCGTCGGCATGGACCACGTCGAGCCGGCGACCCTCCAGGTCGAAGTCGAGATGGCCGACACCGTCCAGCGGGGCGAGCGCCAGGCGGATCAGTCGCTCCTCGGACGGACAGTCCATCTTGGGGATGGACAAGGTGGTTCGGACGGTCACAAGAACATCCTCGACGGATCGTGGGGCGGCCTCTGCAGCGCGGCCCCCAGTACGCTAACCTGACCTCGATGCGCCTCCGCCACATCCTCCGGCAGCTCCTGACGCTGTTGCTCATCCTTTCCCTGGTGCCAGGGCTGGGCGAGCTGGTGGAGTCGTTCGAGCATGTGCTGCACGACGGGCACCTTCCGCACAGCGCGCAGCACGAGCTGGCGGCGGTCGAGGAGTCCCATCCGGGCGAGGCGGACGCCGAGCACGGCTGTACGCCCATGTCCCACAACTGCGGCTGCCACACCTCCACGCCCGCGACGTTGCCCACGGCTGTGGTCCCCAACCGCGTCGATCGACTCCTGGCGGACCGCTTCCACCCGCGCGG
>JBDQIL010000436.1:0-4809 GCA_040264415.1 Myxococcota bacterium | reverse complement strand
GCATCGTGCATTGGTTCATGCCGACTCCACGGAGGTTCCATGACCCCACGCTCCACGCTGCTGCTGGGCGCCCTGCCCCTCAGCCTCCCCCTCACCCTGCTCGGCTGCGCCGACTTCGCCCTGTCGAGCGAGGACGCCGGAGCCTGGGACTCCGGCGGCGCCCGCGCCAGCGACGATCTGCAAGACGGTGGCGCAGGCGGCAGCGACGGTGGTGACGACGGCTACGAGCCCGAAGAGGGCGATGACTTTCTGGCCCTCGAGCCGGCCAGCACCGACGCCTACGTCTTCGTGGCCAACCCCAACCGCGACACCGTCACGCGCATCAGCGTGCCACAGCTCGCAGTCATCACCACAAAGGTGGGCGTAAACCCACAGGTGGTCGCCACCACCGCCGACTACGGCACCGCGGTGACCTTCAACCAGGGCTCGGACGACGTCAGCATCATCACGTCGGAGACCCTCGACGTGACCACGGTGGAGGTGCGCGACGACTACAACAACATGGTGCTGTCCCCCGACGGGGGCTGGGTCGCCTGCTACCACGATCAGGGGCTGACCGAGGCCGAGGGCGCCGACGGCGGCACCCAGAGCTTCAACGAGGTGAGCTTCGTGCGCCTCGGTGACACCAGCCACCACCCGATGGTGGTGGGCTTCAACCCGCGCGAGATCCAGTTCACCCGCGACGGCGCCCTCGCGGTCGTGGTGAGCGACGCCTACCTCGCGCTGGTCGATCTCACCGCCGAGGCCCCGGCCCCGGTGCGGGTGCAGATCGCGGCCGACCTCCTCGACCCGCCGGCCGCCGAGGAGGTGCTGTTGAGCCCTGACGGTCGCTACGCGATCGTGCGCCAGTTCGGCTCGAACGAGCTCGTGATCGTTGATCTCACGACGCAAGTGGTCGAGCGCGTCGACGTGGGAGACAACCCCACCGACCTCGACGCCACCCCCGACGGCACCCAGGCGGTCGCGGTGGCGCGCGGGGCGGGTGAGCTCTGGGTCTACGACCTGGCCGACCCCTTCGCCGAGCCCACGGTCATCCCCCTGCCCGCGGGCGAGGTCTTCGGGTCGGTGCTCATGAGCCCCGACGGCAGCCAGGCCCTGCTCTACAGCACCGCCTCTGGCGCCGCCCGGTACGCGAGCTGGGATCGGACCACCGACGAGATCACCGTGCACGCGCTGGTCAAGCCGGTCTCGGGCATGCGGGTGAGCCCATCGGGCGGCACCGCCCTGGTCTTCCACGACAAGTCGGCCAACACCGACGTCGACAGCGACTCGCCCTTCTACAACCAGTGGGCCCTCACCCTCGTCGATCTCGACGACTTCTTCGCGAACCCCCTGCGGCTGCCCAACCGCCCGAGCGCCTTCGCCGCGACCGAGGACGGGTCGACGGGCTTCTTCATCATGGAGACCGAGCCCTACCTCGAGGTCATCGACTTCGACTCGCTGCTCTACACCGAGGTCGACCTCAAGAGCGCGCCGGTCCACCTGGGCGTGCTCCCCGAGACCGACACCGCCTACGTCAGCCAAGAGCACGAGCTGGGCCGCATCAGCTTCTACGACGTCGCCCTCGACACGCTTCAGACCATCACGGGCTTCGAGCTCAACGCCGGCATCGAGTCCAACTGAGGTTCCCCATGACGAATCGCATCTCCCCCATCTCTGCCTTGGCCCTGCTCGGCCTCCCCCTGCTGGTCTCGGCCTGCGACCCCTGGGGAAACATCGGAGGCAGCGCCTCGTACTGGCTCGAGGGCCCCGCTTGGAGCCCAGACGTGGTGGCCGCCATCGACGGGCTGTACGTGCAGCTGCCCGAGTCCGGCCAGCTGGTTCGCGTGACCGACGACGGCGGCTACACCGTGGTCGATCTCGACGGCGCGACCCCCGTGCGGGTGGTGCCCACCCCCGATGGCGAGCAGGTGCTGGTCTTCGCCCGGTGGCCGGTCTGCGCCGATGAAGACCCGAAGATCGAGCTGGTGACCGACTGCCCCGACGAGGACCTGTCGTACGACGCTGAGCTCGCCATCGTGCAAGACGCCGGCGCGCAGGACGCGGTCACGATCCCCGCCCACATGAACGCCCTGGCCTTCTCCCCCGACGGCGCGACGGCGGTGGCCTACCTCGACTACGAGCAGGGCCTCGACATCGATATCGACGGCATCGTCGACCTCACCGAGGTGGTCTTCGTGCCGCTGCTCGGCGGCGCGCCGGTCAGCGTCTCGATCGGGTTCTCGCCCGACAACATCCTGTTCACCGACGACGCCTCGAAGGCCGTCATCATGAGCCGGTCGAAGGTGGTGGTGGTCACCCTGCAGGACACCGTCGACCGCGACGCCTACGACGTGCTGGTGGAGTACCCGCTCACCCTCGACGCCGACCAGGAGGTCGACCCCCAAGACGCCGTGCTCACCCCCGACGGCGACACGGTGCTGGTGAGCGTGACCGGCTCGAGCCTGCTCTACAAGTTCGACCTCGAGCGCTTCTCCATCGACATCGAGGATCTCGACGCCCCGCCGTCCGACCTCGCGGTGAGCGCCACCGCCGACGGCACGCTCATCACCTACGCCTCCCTCGCCCAGCTCGACGTGCTGTCGCACAGCGACTTCGAGCTCGAAGAGCCGATCGCCCTCGACGACCCCATGACCGGCGTGCTGCTCTCGGACCGACGGGCGGTGCTCTACAACGACCGTGGCGGCAGCTACGACGTCTACAGCCTCGACCTCGAGTCTCGGGCGCTGACCGAGCTGCGGGTGGCCAACCCGGTCGACCAGATGATGCTGTCCGAAGGCGGCCGCTACGCGGTCGGCGTGCTGCGGCCCGAGCAGAACGCGTCGAGCGGCCTCGACGCCTACCAAGACCAGAACTGGGGCCTCGCGGTCGCGCCGCTCGAGGGCGGCGACGAGATGGTGAGCCTGGTCTTGCAGAGCGAGCCGGTGGGGCTCGCCCTGGTGGAGGACGGCGACAGCACCTTCGCGCTGCTGCTGCTGCAAGGGGTCGAGGATCTGCTGCAGGTGGACCTCGCCAACCCCAGCGTCGCCACCGAGGTGCCGCTGCCCGCGCCGCCGACCGGCATCGGCACCCTGCCCGATGGCCGCTTCTGGATCACCCACGAGTCCGGCCTCGGGCTCATCAGCTTCCTTGAGCCCGGGACCGAGGAGCTGCTCAGCTCCGGCGGCTTCGCGGTCTCCGGGTTGATGCAGGACGACATCCTGCCCCGCCGCCCGAACGAGGAGAACTGACATGCTGTCTCTCTGCGCATCTCTGCTGCTGGCCGTGACGGGCTCGGCCCACGCCCACGAGCTCTCGGTCGAGGCCGGCTCGTTCGGCGCCACCGCCGACGACGCCTTTGGGCTGTACTCCGACGGCTTCGCGGTCGGCACCTGGGGCCTCCGGGGCGGCTACGGGCTCAACCGGGTCTTCAGCGTGGTGGGCGGCTGGCACACCGGCCGCACCGGCGCCGACGTCTTCGCCGAGTACGGCGACAGCTACGCCGACGACTACGATGAGGACGATGACTACGACGCCTACGGCGACGGCTACCTGTTCTCGACGTCGCTCACCACGCACCGGGTGGCCCTGGGTGCAAAGGCCGCGTGGCCGGTGCGGTCATGGGTCGCACCCTACGCGACGGTGCAGGCCATCGGCTGGTTCGCGACCGCGCGCCTCGACGACGCGCCCGATCGCGACGACAACCCCAACGAGCTGACCTACCGGGCCTTCGCGCCGGGCGGCCTGGCCGCCCTCGGTGTCCAGCTCACGCCGTTTCGCGTGGTGCGCGACGCCCGCCTGTCGGTGCACCTCGAGGCTGGCTATGGCCACATGGCCCGACTGCGCTTCGAAGACGCCGACAACCGCGTCGCGGGGAGCGGCCAGGCGGGCGTGCCGCTCGGCGACCTGCGGTTTCGGGGGCTCACCTTGAACGCCGGCGTGGGCGTGGCCTTCTGACGGTCAGTCGGCTGCGCCTTCGCTCGAGGGCGCGGCCGCCGGGGCCGGCCGCGGCTGGTTGCGCTCGGCGATGGTGCGCTCGTTTCGGTTCGACCAGATCATCCAGGCGCCCACCGCGACCAGCGCCACTGACAGGTACTGCGCAGGGGTGAGGCCCAGGTACCGGGTGTCGGTGGTGGGGTGACGGAACACATCCATCAGCAGGCGCACCGGCCCGTAGGCGATGAAGGTGAGGCCCACGAAGAAGCCCGGCTTGCGAGGCTTCTTGTCGAGCACCCAGAAGATCCCGAACATGCACAGCGACCAGATGACCTCGTACAGACCCAGGTCGTGGTAGGCGACCTGCTGCCAGATCTCTTCTGGGATGCGCTGGCTGACGGTCATGCTGGCCAGCTCAGGGAACTGCGCCGCCTGGGCCTTCATCCACGCGAGCTTCTCGACCGCGTCGAAGCTGTTGGGGTTCATCATGCCCTTCACGCCCAGCGCGAAGTTGGTGACCGTTCCGGGGTGGTCGTGCGCCACAAAGCAGCCGGTGCGGCCCGAGGCCCAGCCCAGGGTGAAGCCGTAGAGGCAGGCGTCGGCGTAGCCCCAGACGTCGAGTCGCGGCATCAGCGGCTCGCCTGCGGCGTGGCGTGCCTGGTTCTGCGCGCGGATCTTTCGGTTCTCCCGCCGGAAGAACCAGATGCCCAGCACCGCGCAGCCGATGAAGCCCCCGAAGCTGGACAGCCCCTGCCAGAAGCGGATCAGGTTCAGCGGGTCTTCTGCGATCTGCTCTGGGTAGTACATGAGCAGGTGGCCCCAGTGGCCGCCGATGAAGACGCCCGCCACCAGCCAGCCCACGAGGCGGTTGATGACCTCGGGGTCGAGGCCGTC
>JBDQIL010000435.1:0-4812 GCA_040264415.1 Myxococcota bacterium | reverse complement strand
GGGCACACCTCGACCCCGAGAGCGGCGTGCGGCTGCCCGATCCCCCCCACCGCCCCGAGGCCGCCATCTACGGATTCGAGGCCATGCGGGTGCCGCTCAACCTCGCCGCCGACGTGGCCTGGTTCGACGAGACCCGCGGCCGCGCGCTGCTCGTGACCTTCGCCCACCTAGGCCGCCGCTGGCGCGCCGACGGGCGGCTGGCCGGGCGCATGCACGCCGACGGAAGCCCCGCTGTGGACTACGAACACCCCGCCCTGTACGGCGCCCTCCTGCCCGCCTGGGGCCTGGGGCGCCCCGACGACGCCGATGCGCTGTATCAGCGGCACCTCGACCCGCTCCTCCGCCGCGGGCGGTGGGGCGATCCCGACGACTACTACGCCCAGAACCTGGTCTGGCAGGGCATCGTCCTCTGGACGGGGATCGCGACCGCGCCCGAGGTTCGGCCATGACGCGCGCCCTCCTCACCCTGTGTGTCGCGCTCGCGGCCTGTCCTGCGTGGGGCGCCGACGCCACACCGGCCCCATCCGAGGTCGAGTCCGCCTCCCTCGAGCGCGCCAACCAGCTCGCTCGCGAGGGTCGCACCGACGAGGCTGTGGCCCTCCTGCAGCGCATGATCGCCGACGGCGAGCAGGTGAAGGGGGCCACCAAGGCGCTCCGCAACCTGGCCATCACCAGCCCGCCCCGACGGGCCTGGTCGGACGCCTACCGCATGGCCCTGATCGGCGGCACCGCCGACGAGCAGCACAAGCTGCAGGTGCTGAGCGCTCGCGCAGACCTTCAGAGCGCCGAGTCGCGCGACGGCGCGCTGCGTCGCCTCCAGACCCTGCTCGAGGCCCGCCCCGACGACACCGAGCTGCGCGTCGCCACCGCCGAAGCGCTCATCGAGAGCGGTCGCTTCGAGGCGGCCGAGCGCACCGTGGGCGCCCGAGACTCCGCCGCGCTCCGCCGCGTGGGGGTCGCCGCGCTCATCGCCCTCGACCGGATCGACGACGCCCGAAAGGTAGACGAGGCCGCCATCCCCGCCGGTTGCGCCACGTCCGGCAAGCGCATGCCCTGCGCCTCGGGGCTCGAAGAGATGGGCTACCCCGGCGCGGCCGCGGCCAGCCTGCGGCGAGCGCTGCGCAACAACCACCCCGATCTGCGCACCCGCGGGGCCCAGGCCAGCGCCTACGCCCGGGTCGCAAAGATCGAAGAGCAGCGCGGCGAGCTGGTGGTCGCCATCCAGGCTTGGCGCGAGGCCCACCGGCTGGCCCCCAACAACCTCATCTACAAAGACCGCCTGTCCAACCTCCTCGCCGAGAGCGGGCGCATGGACGAGGCCGCCGAGGTGGTGGGGGACGGCGACAGCAAGCTGCGCACCACCATCGAGGCCGTGCGGATCGTGCGGAGCGTCGATCCCGGCGCGCCCGGCCCCGAGGTCGACGCGGCCATCGCGCGCGCCGGTGAGCTCGACGGCGACCACCCGCTCGTGGTGCAGGCGACCGCCCACTGGATGATCTCGCGCGACCGCCCCGACGAGGCCCTGCAGCTGCTGCAGCCCTACGTCGAGACGCGCATGGACAACGCGGCCTTCCTCGACCTCTACATCTGGGCGGCCGGCGAGACCGACCGGTCGGTCCAGGCGGCCGAGGTGGTCGAGAGCGCCCTCTCTCGGGTGGACGACCCGGCCCAGTGGTCGAAGCGCAGCGCCCAGCTCGCGACGCTGTACACCCAAGCCGCCGAACAGGCCAAGGCCCGCGGCGACCTCGAGCAGGCCGTCGCGCTGTACGAGCGCGCCCGCACCACCGACCCCAGCTCCATCCGGGTGCTGGTGGGCCTGGGCGGCGTGCTCTGGAAGCGCGGCGACACCGACGCCGCCGCCGCGGTCTACCGCGACGCCCTGACCCGCGCGCCCGGCAACCGGGTCGCCCTGTTCAGCCTGGTGGAGCTGCTCCGCCTCGACGGCGACGAGGGTCAGGCCCGCGATCTCCTGCGCGCCTCCGGCTACGACGACCTGAAGGTGCGGGCGATGCAGGCCGAGCTCGCGGTCATGGCCGAGGCCCGCAAGGCCCGCAGCCTCCGGGACGCCGGCCAGCTTGACGCGAGCCTGGCTGAATACGCGCGACTGGTCGAGGCGCACCCCAACCAGCCAGCGCTGCTGCACGCCTACGGCGACGCGCTGCTCGACGCGGGCCGCTCGATCGAGGCCGCTGAGACCTACGCCCGGGCGCGCGCGCTCGCCCCGGACAGCCCCTGGCTGGTGCTGGGCGAGATCACCGCGCTGGTCAACCTCCAGCAGCCCGAAGAGGCGCGCCGTCTGCTGGCTCGTCTGCCCGAAGACCCCGAAGACCCCGCGCTGCGGGCTGCCATCCGGTCGGCCCGGTGGAGCATCGAGCGGGTGGAGGCCGACCGCCTGGTCGCCCGGGGTCAGACCGACGCGGCGCTGACCCTGCTCCAGCGCTGGACCGAAGAGGCGGAAGACGGCGAGGCCGGCGTCGCCATTGGCGACCTCTACCTGTCGCGCTGGCAGCACGACGCGGCGGCCGCCTGGTACGACTGGGCGCTCGCCAGAGATGGCGACCTCGACGCCGCGCACCGCGGGCTGGTGCGGGCCGAGATGGGGCGCGGCGAACTCGACGCCGCCGAAGAGCGGGTGGGTGAGCTGGTCGAAGCCGACCCCTCGCCCGCCAACCTCGCCCTCGCCCGTTCGGTCGCACGGCGCCGCACCCTGGAGCGCGCCATCGAGGCCGCCGCCCGGGGCGATCACGTCGCCGCCGAGCGCATCATCCTCGACCAGATCAAGCGCCACCCCGATGACCTCGACCTGCAGGTGGCCCACGCCCGGCTGCTGCTGCTGCGGGGAGAGCCGCGCAGCGCCCTGCGCGAGGCCCAAGGCGTGCTGTCGCTCGACCGCGACCACCCCGGCGCGCTGTCGGTGGTTCAGACCGCCGCGCTGTCGCTCGGTGAGGCTGATGTGGCCCTCGAGGCCTACGAGGTCGCCGTGGCCAGCTCGGACGCCACCTGGATCCGAGACGAGGTGACCACGCTGCGGCTGGCCGCGCGGCTCGATCGAGCGCGCGCGGCCTACAAGCAGGGCCCCCGAGAGTCCGCCGACGCCATCATCGACGAGGCCACCAAGTACTACGGCGACAGCAGCGCCCGGCGGTGGTCGCTCATCGGCGGCGCCTGGCTCGACGTGGCCCGACCGGAGCGCGCCCGACAGGCCTACGAGATGGCCCGCCGGAACGCGCCCGCGGATGGTGGCGCGGCCATCGGCTTGGCCGGCGCCTGGGAGACCCTCGGGCAGCCCGCGCGGGCCGAGTCCATCCTGGCGAACCACTGGGGCCAGCACCGCGACCCGGCGGCCGGCGTGGCCCTGATGGAGCTCCAGGAGCGGCGCGGGCACGACGCCGCGGCTCGCCGCACCCACACCGAGCTGCGGGACGGGCTCACGGGCAACAGCACGTCGCTCCCGAGCGGCGCGCCGCCCCCCGAGCCGCTCGAGGTCATCGCACCGGAAGGGCAGACCGTGGCCACCACCGGGCGGCGCCTCGACCCGGACGCCCCCACATGGGACAGCGTGAACGTCGCGAGCACGGCGGAGGTCGAGCAGCCCTACAAGATCAACGCCACCCTCGGCGGCGGCGGGATCGCGCGGCCCGGCGACACCGGGCTGCAGTTCCTCAACGCCCTGTACCTGCCCGTCGCGGTGGGGATCGACCTGCCCGGTCCCGTCGACATCGAGGGCGAGATCGTGGGCGTGAAGGTGACCGACGGGGCGCGCGAGTCCACCGGCGCGTCGATGAGCGCCGCGCTCACCACCGGCCTCCCCGGCCCCTGGTCGGCCGAGGCCCGGCTGGGCCGCGACACCGTGGTGACCGAGGGCTTTCAGCCCGTGACCACCTGGTTCTTGGGCGCCAACGGGCGGGTCACGGGCGGCCTCTCCGCCGAAGTTCAGGCCGCGAAGGCGCCCGTCACCGACACGCTCACGTCGTGGGCCGGCTCGTACTCCGCCGAGGGCGTGCCCTTCGGGCGCGTCTTCGACACCTGGGCCGGCGCGGGCCTCAGCTACGGCTGGTCCAACGACGGCACCCTCGGGATGCTGGGCCGGGTGGGTCATGCCGACGACAACGACGAGGCCGGCCCCATGGGCCAGGTGCCCTGGCGCCAGGCGCTCGCCTACGGCCGCACGCCCATTCAAGTAGACGGACGCCGCACCACCTACGCCGGCTTCGAAGGCATCGTGCTCGACCACGACCGGCAGGTCGACGGCTTCGCTCCCGGCCAGGGCGGCATGTTCACGCCCGACCTCTTCGCGACGCTCATCGCGCGCCTCGAGGTGGTGGTCGCCCCCGACGAGAGCCGCTGGACCGCTTGCGCCCTCGCGGGCGCCGGACCCCAGGTCGTGCAGGGAGACCAGACCCTGTTCCTCTTCCCCGGCACCTACCTGGGCTACCAGCTCGCCGCGACGGCGCAGATGGAGGTCGGCCGCAACTTCTGGCTCACGGGTCACGCCATGCACGCCGGCAGCTTCGGCGCATGGGGGCAGACCGGCGTCTTCGGGCAGTTCCGGTTCGGACAGCCCGCTGCCCTCAGCAGCCCGGGCCCCACCCTGGGCAGCCTGGTCCACGGCCCACCCCTCACCCAACCCGCGGCCTGTCCCCGGCCCCGCAAGGAGGTGGGACCATGAGGTGGACCCTGGCCCCCATCGCCCTGCTCGCCGTGCTCATGGCCGCCCCCGCCGACGCCCGTGAGCCCGAGCGGCTCCACCTGTCTGGCAGCCACTGGGACGGCAGCGGCGCGCTGCAGCTCGTCCACCCGACCGACCTCGAT
>JBDQIL010000434.1:0-4814 GCA_040264415.1 Myxococcota bacterium | reverse complement strand
GCCTCGGCGCTCTCGAGCACGATGACGCGGACGTTGGCCTGCGGCCGGGCGTAGCGGACCGCCTGCTCGTCATAGGCCTTCTGGACGCGCTCGTCGGTCGTGCGCTCCTTGACGATCTTCTCGAGCATGGCGTCCGCGAGCGTGTTGCGCTGGGCCAGGGCCATGGACAGAGCGAGCTTGTCGTCCTTGTGGAGCCCCTGCTTGATGGCCTCGCGGTAGAGGATCTCGCCGACAACGACCTGCTCCTGGACCTGACCGATCTGGCCGGTCATCTCGAGCTGCTGCCGCAGCTGGTCAGGGAGCTGGCTGAGGGTGGCATCCACCATCTCCTGGGTCACGGCGTTGCCGTTCACGGTGACGACGGTGGTGCCGCCCGCCGGCATCTCGCCGGGCGTGGGTGCGGCCTGCTCCTGCGGGCAGCCGGTGAGGGCGACGAGCACGGGGAGGGCACGGAGGGTGCGGATCATCGGAAACTCCAGTTTTCAGTCGGCGCGGGTAACCGGAGCCCGGGCCCTGGGCCAAGGCCTCGCCTCGGGACCGCGACGCCGCCCATGAGGGTTAGTCCCCAGGCATGCGCACGCTCGACTTCCGCGACCATCGACGAGAGCTGGACGACAACCGCTACGTCTATGCGGTGGTGTCGCGGCGCAGCCGCGGGCTGAGCATCGGGGTGAACCTCAACCCCGACAAGGTGTGCAACTTCGCCTGCCCCTACTGCCAGGTGGACCGCACCACCCCCGGCGGCCCCCGCGCGGTCGATCCCGACCGGGTCGAGGCCGAGCTGGCGCACCTCTTCGGGCTCATCACGTCCGGCGAGCTGTGGACCGTGCCGCCCTTCGACACCGCGCGGCCCGACCTGCGGGTGGTCCGCGACATCGCGCTGGCCGGCGACGGCGAGCCCACCTCGAGCCCGGCCTTCCCCGAAGTGGTGCGCCGCATCGGTCGGCTGCGCGCCGCCCACGGCCTCGACGCCGTCACGGTGCAGGTGCTCACCAACGCCACCCTGTTCCAGCGCCCGCGGGTACAGGAGGGGCTCGAGGCCCTCGACGCCATCGGCGGCGAGATCGTGGCCAAGCTCGACGCCGGCACCGAGCCGTACTTTCACCGGGTGGACGGCACCGCCCTGCCCTTCCGCCGGGTGCTCGACAACCTGACGCAGGCCGCCCGCGTGCGCCCCATCACCCTGCAGTGCATGTGGCTGACGTGGGAGGGCGAGGGCCCGTCCGACGCCGAGATCGGCGCCTGGCAGGGCCGCCTGCGCGACATCCTCTCGGCCGACGGACAGATCCGCCTGGTCCAGGTGTACTCGGTGGCGCGCACCCCGGCGGATCCCCGCGTGGGCGTGCTACCTCTCCCCCGACTCGAAGCGATCGCAGATCGGGCGCGCGCCCTCGGATTGCCGGTGCAAGTCGCACCCGGCGTCGAGCCTGCCTGAGCCCTGCCAGCCGGAGCCCCCATGTCCCTGCCCCTGCGCCGCCTCGCTGCCCTGAGCGCCCTGGCCGCCGTCGTGGCCTCGGCCGCCCCCGAAGCCGCCCAGGCCCAGCAGCCCGCCGCTCCACCCGCGCCGGCCGCCGCCGCAGAAGCGGGCCCCGCCAGCCCCATCACCGGCCTGCCCGAAGAGTCGGCCGTGCTGCGGCGCATGTGGGACGAGATGGCCGACCTGCGCCTGGGAGACGACGCCCGCTGGGCCGACAACACCCTCATCGAAGACGGCGTGTGCCGCGCCATGTTCACCAAGGGCATCCTGGTGCCCATCCTGTCGGGCGGCAAGGGCACCACGCCCGAGCGCACCGTGGGGGCGGTCTTCTTCGGCGAGGGCGAGCTGGCCCTGCGCTTCCCCGACAAGGGCGACGCGCTGGCCTTCGCCAACCACATGGCGCTGCGCACCGAGCTCGAGCGCGACGCCCTGCGCCCCATCGTCGACCAGCTCGCGCCCTGGTCGTCCACCTTCGACCGCAGCATCATCCTCACGGCCGACAGCCAGCTCGAGACCCTGCTGCGGCGGCTCGACCCCGTGGGCGGCGGCGTGATGGACGAGGGCGAGCTGGTCACGCAGGCCACCGAGCGCGGCATCAACGAGGTCTACGTGGTCACCTCGTCGAAGGGCGAGGTGCAAGCCAAGGTGCTGTCGCGCAACATCCTGCCCGACCGGCGGCGCGCCTTGCAGCGCTCCGGCATGGACCCGGTGGGCATGCTGCGCTTCGACCGCATGGTGCACGACCACTTCGGCGTGCCCTGGAAGCAGCTGCGCATGATCTCGGAGTTCCGCACCGACCAGCGCTTTCACGTGGCCGCGCCCGACGCATTCGTGGGCGACAAGTCCTTCGACCAGTGGCTGACCTGCTTCCGCGACGGCATCGACCACGCCGACACGGGGCTGCGCTCGACCGCCCTCGCCCACGGCACCGACCCCAACGGCCTGCGCCACAGCGTCAAGTTCTCCGGCGAGCGCTTCGTCGCCCGCGACGGCGGCGTGCCCCTGCCGCCCAGCCGCATCGTCGCCGACGACGCCGACGTCACCATCGAGCTCAACGCCGTCAAGCGGCTGCTCTACATCGACGGCAAGGTCACCAGCACCGTGCGGTTTCAGGCCACCGAAGACGGCGTGCAGCACTTCGTGATGAGCCTGCCCCGAAACGAGAGCATCGCGGGCCGCTTCAAGGTCAACCGGCTCGAGATGGAGGACGGCCGGCCCCTGCAGTTCCTCGAGCTGGGGGCCGAGCGCGCGACCCAGTTCCGCGACGGCACCTTCGACCTGTCCATGGCCCGAAACGTGGCCGCCGGGCAGTCGTCGAACGACGCAGCGGGGGCCGCCACCAGCGCCGACAACCGCACCTCGACAGACGACGTGGGCGGCAACGCCACCGCGGGCGCCGACGAGATCGGGTCGGTCTCACCCGGCGGCGACTTCGTGGGCCTCGACGAAGACATGAGCCGCGCCGCCGACTTCTCGGTCGACGCGGTGATGGGCAGCCGCATGGACCTGCTGGTCGTGCTCCCCGAGCCCCTCGCCGACGGCGACACCATCGCGCTGAACCTCGACTGGGAGGCCCGCTGGCCCTTCGCCAACTGGGGCGTCATCTATGGCCAGGAGAACGACCCCAACGCGGGCGGGTCGAGCACCGTGAGCCAATACCGGCCGCTGGGCCCCACCACCGGCCCGCGCTCCTTCCTCCCCGAGATGATGCCCGCCATGGGCGGCACCGAGTGGGACTTCCGGGCCAAGGTCACCGCGCCACCCCGCCGGATCGACGTGGCCATCTCGGGCGACACCCGCAACGAGTGGCTCGACGAGGGCAACTGGATCTGGATCGAGAGCCGCGGCCGAGACGCGCGCCGCCCGGCGGTGAACGCCGGCCGGTGGATGTTCTACGAAGAAGAGGCCGCCCAGGGCCTGCCGGGCGTGCGGGTGCACATGTTCCCCTCGTCGAGCAGCTCGCTCAAGGGCTTCCCCGGCGAGGTGCGCCGCATCTTCGTGTTCATGAAGCGCTTCATGCCCCTGCCCGACTTCTGGGAGCTCGAGGTCTACGAGGGCCAGGCCAGCGTCGCCAGAGAGGCCCTGTCCCAGGCCCGCGACCTGTCCCCCGCCGGCATGGTGGGCATCGAGAAGGTGCAGCTGGGATCGGGCGTCACCCAGGCCCGAAACATCGAAGAGGCCTACCCCCAGATGGGCCGCACCATGCTCGCCCGCCAGGTCATGAGCCAGGTGTGGGGCCAGGTGGTCGCGCCCGCCAGCGAGCGAGACGCGTGGGTGCACGAGGCCCTGGTCGAGGCCTTCGGCTACTTCTACGTGCGCGCCGCCCTGCAAGAGGACGGCTTCGAGGCCTTCGAGACCCGCCTCGAGTACGTGCGCAAGACCATCGAAGACCCCACCACCACGCGCAACAACGACGGGGCCGTGTCTGACCGCGGCGACCACTTCTTGTCGCTCACCGACGGCGGCTCCTTCGCCACCCAGCGCCCCATGGTCTTCCGGGCCTACAGCTTCTACGTGCTGGGCCGCATGCTGCGCGAGCGCATCGGCGACGCCGCCTTCTTCCGGGCCATCGACCAGCTGGGCCGCCGCAACGAGGGCGAGCGCATCACCACCGAGCTGCTGCAAGACGCCTTCGAGCGGTCGAGCGGCCTCGACCTCGACGACTTCTTCGCGTACTGGGTGCGCGGCGGCTTCGTGCCGCAGATCACGCTCGAGTACGTGGTCAAAGAGACCTCGACCGGCACCGCCGACATCATCGGCTGCGTCACCACCGACATCCCGTTTGGCCGCTTCGACATGCCGGTGGCCGTGGGCGGCCGCAAGATGGCCGCCGACATCGGCGACCTCAAAGACCTCGAGAAGGCCGGTGACGACGCGGTGGGCGGCATGATCGACGTCATCGACGGCCGCGGGCCGTTCATGGTGCGCGACCAGCCCCTCGACGACAAGGGCAAGATCCGCGTGGCCCCCGACCCCTTCGGCCTGGTGCTCGCCTACAAGCGGGTCGCCAAGCAGGTCGAGCGCACGACCTGCCAAGAGGAGGGCCTGCAATAGCGGCCGGTGTCATACGAATGAAAGTGGAAGATGGGGAGCTCGCACGTTCATAGTGCACCTGCGGCGGCGCAGTGAACTCGGAGTCCTCCCCATGCGCTCGCGTGTCCTCCCCACACTCGGCATCATCTTCCTCGGTCTGGTGCTGGTCGTGCTGCCAGCATTCATCCTGATCGACCCCCGCCACATCGACCTCCCGCGGCTGCTGCTCAGCGCCTTGGCCGCGCCGGTGGTGATACACCTCGCGTGGAGCCTCCGGCAGCCAGAGATGCAGGTGCCCAAGGCG
>JBDQIL010000433.1:0-4816 GCA_040264415.1 Myxococcota bacterium | reverse complement strand
GTGCAGGATGGCGGGGGCGGCCCCCAGCGGGCGCTCCCCGCCCCCCGAGACCCCAGCGGGCCGGATGAGGGCGGGTAGACTGCCGCCCCGTCCTCCACCGGAGCCCCCATGACCGCCCATGACCTGTTGATCTCTGGCGGCACGGTCGTCGATGGCACCGGCGCGCCCGGCGTGCGCGCCGACGTGGCCATCTCGGGCGACCGCATCACCGCCGTGGGGCTCGATCTGGGCCCCGCCCGCGAGACCCTCGACGCCACGGGCTGCCTGGTCACCCCCGGCTTCATCGACCTGCACACCCACTACGACGGCCAGGCCACCTGGGACGCCGAGATGGCGCCGTCGTCGTGGCACGGGGTCACCACCGCGGTGATGGGCAGCTGCGGGGTGGGCTTCGCGCCGGTGCGCAAGGGCGAAGAAGACCGCCTGGTCGATCTGATGGAGGGGGTCGAGGACATCCCGGGCACGGCGCTGCACGAGGGCATCCCCTGGGGATGGGAGGGCTTCGACGAGTACCTCGACGCGGTCGATGGGCTGCCACACGCCGTCGACCTGATGGCCCATGTTCCCCACGACGCGCTGCGGCTCTACGTGATGGGAGAGCGGGCGGCGCGGGGCGAGGCCGCGACCCCCGCCGACATCGACGCCATGTGCCGGGCGCTCACCGTCGCCCTCGACGCGGGCGCGGTGGGGCTGAGCATCGGCCGCACCGACAACCACCGCACCGCCGCAGGCAAGAAGACGCCCGGCGCCGAGGTGGCCCGCGCCGAGCTGATGGCGCTGGCCGGCGTGTTCACCGACCGCGACCGCGGCGTGCTGCAGGCCGTGTCCGACTTCGACCAAGAGGTGGGCCCCGAGCGCTTCGACGCCGAGTTCGACCTGGTGGAGGACATGTCGAGGCTGGCCGGAAAGCCCCTGTCGATGTCGCTCATGCAGCGCATCAACGTGCCCGCCCAGTGGGAGCAGATGCTGGCGCGCGTGGACCGCGCGAACGCGGCGGGCGGCGACCTGTGGGTGCAGGTGGCCCCGCGCCCCATCGGCGTCATCTTGGGCTTCGGGACCGTCTTCCAGCCGTTCATGGCGCACCCCACCTACAAGGCCCTCGAGCACCTGCCTCTGCCGGAGCGCATCGCGAAGCTGCGCGAGCCCGCCGTGCGCGAGGCGCTGTTCGCCGAGCGGCCCGACGCCATGGCCGGCGACGGCTCTCCCATGCCGCCGCTCGCCGACGAGATGCTGCGCCGCATCGACGAGGCCGCGTTCTTGATGTTCCCGTACGGCGACCCGCCCGACTACGAGCCCGACCCGTCCACCAGCCTGGCCATGCGGGCCGCCAGCACCGGCAGGCGCACCCTCGAGGTGCTGCTCGACGCGCTGTGCGAAGACGACGGTGAGGCGCTGATCTACTTCGCCATCTTCAACTACCTGGGGATGAACCTCGACGTCGTCCACCAGATGCTCTCGCACCCCCGCGCGCTCATGGGCTTGAGCGACGGCGGGGCCCACGTGGGCACCATCTGCGACGCGAGCTTCCCCACCACGCTGTTGCAGTGGTGGGCCCGCGACCGACCGGGCGACCGGTTCCCCGTGGAACAGGTGGTGCACAACCTGTCGGCGCGCCAGGCCGCCTACCTGGGCCTGACCGACCGCGGTCGCGTGGCGCCGGGCCTGCGCGCCGACCTGAACGTGATCGACCACGACGGCCTGCGGCTGCACCGGCCCACGCTGGTGGGGGATCTGCCGGCGGGGGGGCGCCGCCTGTTGCAGCGGGCGACGGGGTACCGGGCCACCGTCTTGGGGGGCGCGGTGACCTTTCGCGATGGCGTGGCCACCGGGGCCCAGCCCGGGCGCGTGGTGCGGCTGGCCTGACCGGCGCGGGTTGTGACGGGATGTTATCTTTCGCTCTGGCCCTCGCAGGCGTATCGACAGCCACGTCCCCGGAGCCCCCATGTCCCGACTGCCCTTCCTGCTCGCGCTCGGCCTCTCGGTCGCCTGCTTCGACGCCAAGAGCGGGTCCGACGACGACGATGACGACGGCGGCGACGCGGGTGACGAGATCATCGACTGGGGTGATGGCTCTGGCGACGGCGGCGACGGGTCCGGCGACGGCGGTGATGGCTCTGGCGACGGCGGTGATGGCTCTGGCGACGGCGACGGCGACGGCGACGGCGACGGCGACGGCGGCGACGGCGGCGGCGACGGGTCTGGCGACGGCGACCGCGACGGCGACGGGCTGACCGACGCCGAAGAGGCCGATCTGGGCACCTCGCCCACCGACCCCGACAGCGACGGCGACGGCTACGACGACGGCGACGAGGTGAACGCCGGCACCAACCCCACCAACCCCTACAGCCACCTCTACGCGGGCGGCTACCGCACGGGCGACTGCGAGCCCACGGCCACCGGCCCGTCGGGGTCGAGCTACCGCAACGGCGACGTGCCCCGCAACTTCACCTTCACCGACCAGTACGGCGAAGACGTCGATCTGTACTCCTTCTGCGGCGTGTCGCTGATGATCGTCACCGGCGCCGAGTGGTGTGGCTCGTGCAACGAGGTCGCCTCACAGCTCCAGCCCTACCAGGACCAGGTCAACGAATACGATCTCAACCACCAGGTCATCGAGATCATCTTCCAGGACAGCACGGGCAACGCCGCCGACGCGTCTGACGCGGCGCGGTGGGCCAGCAGCCACGGCTTCACCGACATCCCGTCGCTGGCCGGCGGCAGCCTGGGCGGCGAGTGGGAGAAGGACAGCTACATCCCGACCATCATCCTCATCGACGACACCATGACCATCCGGTCGATGGACGAGAACAACACCGACGCCAGCCCCTACTGGTAGGCGCGGTTCGGCCCTGGCGCGTCGGCCGGGCCGGCGTCAGAGCTGCAGCACCTGTCCGCCGTCGTAGACGATGGCGTCGGTGAGGGTGAGCCCTGCGGGCACGTCCACGCCGTCCCAGACCACGCAGCGGGTGAGCGTGGTTCCACGGGGAACGCGCGCGCCCGCGCCCACCACGCACTCGGTCACCGCGCCATCGACGACCACCCCGTCGCCGCACCAGCTCTCGCCCGGGCCCCGGGAGCCGCGGGTCCACACGTCGAGCGGGGGCCGCACCTCGCCCCGCAGCACGGCCAGGTTGGCCCGCAGGTAGTCGGCGGGGGTGCCGATATCGACCCACAGGCCGGCGTGGCGGACGGCCCGCACCGCGCGCGCGGGCACCAGCTCGAGGTAGGCCGACCGCACGATGCAGGCGAAGCCGTCGGGCACGCGGTCGAGGGTCGCGCGGTCGAGGCCGTGCAGGCCCGTGAAGTGGGTGCCCGGCAGGCCGCCGGGCTGCTCGGGGACCAGCTCGCGCAGCTTGACCAGCACGCCATCCCTGTCGGCGAGCACGGGCGCGCGGGCGGCCACCTCGGGGTCGGTGCCCAGGGCCATGGCCGCGCCGCCGTCGGGCACGGCGTCGAGCAGGGCGCCCAGATCGACGTCCGTCAAGATGTCTGCGTTGAGCACCACGAAGCGATCGGCCAGCCGGTCGCGGGCGGCCTTGAGCCCGCCGCCGGTGCCCAGGATGTCGGGCAGCTCCACCTGAAGCGCGGCGCCGGCGCCCTCGGCCCAGGCCGCCACCTGCTCCCACAGGTGGTGGGCGTTGACCAGCACGTGGTCGTGTCCGTGGGCGCGGGCCAAGGCCAGGGACTGGTCGAGCATGGGCACCCCGCAGACCGGCAGCAGCGGCTTGGGGCGGTGCTGGGTGAGCGGGCGCAGGCGGGTGCCCAGGCCGGCGGCCAGGATGAAGGCGGAGCAGGGCGGCGACACGTCGGAGGACATCAGCGGGGCTCGGGTCGGACTGGGGACGGGCGATCATACCGAGTGGCGCCGGCCGGGCGGGCGTGGGGTCTGCGCGAGCGAGCGGGTCGGCCGGCCCGATCGGTTGTGTCATATCGCCCGCCGCCGGCCCGTCCCATCCCCGCGCGGTGGGCTTGACGCGCTGGCCTGACCTTTGCAGAGTCTCCGAGTGCGGGCTCACCCCCCCGCCCCTCCGAGGCCCGAATGAACGTCCCCAAGATGGCTTGGCGAAACGTCTGGCGAAACCGGCGGCGGTCGATGGTCACCATCGCCGCGATGACGCTCGCGCTGGTGGTCGAGTTGCTGTACTCGGGGCTGGTCTCCGGCATGTTCCTCGACATGGAGGACGACGTCACCGAGATGGACTCGGGCGACGTGCAGATCATGGCCGACGACTACCTGGCCCGGCCCAGCCTCTACAGCGTGGTCGCCGACCCGGGCCGCTTGCTGAAGCAGCTCGATGACGCGGGCTACGCGGCCACGCCCCGGCTGATGGGCGGCGGCCTGGCGGCGTCGGGCGACCTCTCGGCGGGCGTGGCCATCGTCGGCATCGATCCGGTGCGCGAGGAGCGGGTGCTCAACCTGCACACGGCCGTCGCAGAGGGCGCTTGGCTCGACCCGGACCACCCGGGAGAGGTGGTGGTGGGCCGCGGGCTCGCCCGCACGCTCGACCTGCAGGTGGGCTCCGAGCTGGTGCTGCTCAGCCAGGGCGCCGATGGCTCGGTCGCCAACGACCTCTACACCGTGCGGGGCGTGCTGATGTCGGTCGCGGCCGGCCTCGACCGCTCGGCCGTGCTGATGCCCGCGGGCGCCTTTCGGGCGCTCATGGTGCTGCCCGATGGCGCCCACAAGATCATCGTGCGGCGCCCCGAGGCGGTCGAGCTGGGGGCCATGGCCGCCGAGGTGCAGGCCATGGCGCCCGACCAGCGGGTGATGACCTGGGCCCAGCTCAACCCCATCCTGGCCCAGATGCTCGACGGG
>JBDQIL010000432.1:0-4826 GCA_040264415.1 Myxococcota bacterium | reverse complement strand
GCAGAGGGCGGCTGCGGGTGGCCTCGGTCGCAGCGGGCAACCGGGCTGTCGTCGAGCGCTCGCGCCCGCCGTGCTACGCTGCGTCGGCCCTGGCCAGAGGAGCCCCTCGGTGTCCAGCCGCGAGCACGCGCGCCGATTCCACTTCCTGCGGGAGATCGCCTCCGGAGGCTTCGGGACCGTGCACCTAGTCAAGGTGATGCACGCCGACGGGTTCTCCCGTCTCGTCGCGGTCAAGCTCCTCAAGACGCAGTGGTCCGACACCGACGAGATCGCCCGCCGGATGCGCGACGAGGCCCGACTGCTCGGGCTGCTCCGCCACCGAAACATCGTAGACGTCATCGATTTGACCTCGATCGACGGACGCGCTGCGGTGGTGATGGAGTACCTCGAAGCCGTCGATCTGCGCGGGCTCACCGAGCGCCTCAGCAAGCAGGGCAAGCGCATGCCGGTGCGCGCCGCGCTCGAGATCGCCGCGGCCTGTGCGGGCGCCCTCGACGCCGCCTACAACCGGCCGCCGATGCCCGGCGAGAAGCCGCTGCGGGTCATTCACCGCGACATCAAGCCCAGCAACGTCATGCTCGACGAGTCGGGGCTGGTCAAGGTGCTCGACTTCGGCGTCGCTCGATCCGAGATCGAGAACCGGGAGAGCCACACCCAGGAGCTGCAGTTCGGATCGGTGGACTACATGGCCCCCGAGCGCTTGTTCTTCGAGCCCGAGACGCCGGCCAGCGACGTGTACTCGCTCGCGGCGACGCTCTATGAGGTGCTCGCCCAAGACAAGCTGGGCAAGGCGCGTGGCCGGCCCGAGCGCCACCAGGCCAGCCTCCAGGCGCGGGTGGGAGCCCTGCGTCAGCGGCTGGACCTGAGCCCGCAGGTGGGGGGAGAGCTCGAGTCGCTGTTGCTCGCGGCGCTGGCCTTCAACCACGAGGAGCGGCCGACGGCGGCGGAGTTCTACCAGCGCGCGCGGGTCCTCTCGCGGCTGGCCACCGATGACGAGCTGTCGGCGTGGGCGGAGCGGGTGCTCCCCCCCATCGTGAGCGCGGTGAGCGAGTCGCGGCGCCACCCCAGCCCGCTCGACGACACGGTGCTGCTCGAAGACTCGAAGGCCTTCACGCCGGCCGACCCCACCGAGGAGGTCTCCGGCGCCAGCCGCCCGACCGCCGAAGAGCTGCGGCGAGGCGCGCTGGCCGAGCTGGAGGAGTCTGCCGATCGCGCGGTCTCGGCGCCGCCCACGGGCGCTCCGCCGACTGGGGCGCCGTCGGGGGGGCCCCGCCCGGCCCCGGTCGACGAATGGGACGACGGACCCACCCACATCTCGATGATCACCGACCTGCCCGAGCTGGGCCGGCCGCTCGACACCGAGGAGGTCATCGGGCTGAGCGCCCGGGACGCGGCGGCGGCGGACCTGCCGCCCGACCCCGCGGATCCCTTCGCGACGCTGAGCGAGGTGAGCAGCTCGCGCAGCGAGCCCGTCTCAATCGTGCCGCTGCGAGACAGCCCTGTTCCGCTGCCTCTGGCGCCGGGGCCGTCGCCACGCGGGCGCCGCCCCGCCACGCGGCGGGCCCCCGCAGGTCCGGCCGCCGGCGGCCTCGCACCGCACGACGAGGCGACCGTGCGGGCCGCGGTCGGTGACGACACCGAAGCGCCGACCGTCGTGATGACCGCCGAGTCGGGCAGCGCGGTCCACATGATCGCGGGCCTCGGGCCGCTCGGCGATCACCCGTCTTCGCTGCCCGACGAAGACAGCGCGACCCTCGACACGCCCCGTGGACCGGCCCAGGGGCCGCCGCCGCCGGGCGCCACGCAGAGCGTGACCCAGGTGGCAGGGGTCCGAGAGCCTGAGAGCGCGCGAAACGAGGTCATGGTGGCGTCGGTCGAGCTCGAGCCCGATCCACCGAGCGACGCCTCGGAGCGGCCGCCGCGCGGCGGTGGCCCCCGCATCGGCATTGCCGTGGCTGCCGGCTGTTTGCTGGGCCTCGGCTTGCTCGGCGTGGCGGGCGGCGTGGCTTGGTGGAAGGTCGATCAGATTCAGGCGGCCCTGGCCGGCGTCGCGGTCGAGGCGGCCCCCACGCCGGCGACCCCGGAGCGCGCCGCCGAGGCCGCTGACGCCGCTGACGCCGCCGACGCCGCCGCTCCCGCCGAGGCCGACCCGTCCGAGTCGCTGGTCTTCACCTCGGAGGAGCCCGGGACCGCGAAGCTGAAGGTGCGGTGCGACACCGGCAGCGGTCGCGGCACCGCCGAAGCCACCGTGGCGGTCGCCGCCGCACAGCAGTGCACGGTCACGGCCATGAAGGCCGACCGGAGCCGCCTGACGGCGGTGGTGGATGCCCCCCGGGCGGGGCTCTACCGCTGCTTCGTCGCGGGCGCCTCCACCTGCGAGCGGCGATGAGCCCGGACGATCCGGTCGTCATCACCGGGTGCGGGGTGCGCAGCGCGGCCGGTACGGGGCTCGCCAGCCTGACGCGGGCGCTCCGAGACCACCGCCCCTGCGTCTCGCCCGAACCAAGCGCGCTCCCGGTGGCCTGGCAGGCTGCCGCGCCCGATCCGGTGTCTCCGCACCCCGACCTTCCCGACGACCGCAAGAGCTGGCTCGGCCTGGCTGCGGCCCAGGAGGCGGTGGTCGACGCCGGGCTCGATGGCCAATGGCCCGCCGCCGACCGCCGCGCCCTCTTCGTCGGGACTGGCCTGTCGTCGGTCACGCCCGGCGAGCTGGCCGAAGACGTCTACCGTCACCTGCGCGACGGCGTCCTCGATGAAGACGCCGTCGCGGCCGACATCGACCCCACGCGAGCGGCCCCCCGCCGGCACCTTCCCGCGGCGATGACGGGGGTGCTGGCCAGCCTCCTCGGCGTGCGCGGCCCGACGGGCACCAGCTTCTCGGCCTGCGCGGCGGCCGCCCAGGCCATCGCCGAGGGCGCCCGCGCGGTCGGGCGCGGCGAGGTCGATGTCGCCGTGGTGGGCGGCCACGACAGCATGCTCCACCCGCTGGGGATGCTCAGCTTCGTGGTGCTGGGCGCGCTCAGCGGCGACACCTGCCGGCCCTTCGACCCCGATCGCGACGGCTTCCTGATCGGAGAGGGCGCGGCGAGCTTCGTGCTGGAGCGGCGGAGCCGGGCGCGCGCGCGCGGGGCCCGCGTGCTCGCTCAGGTGGTGGGCGCGGGCACCAGCGCCGACGGGTGGAACGTGACCGCGCCCCACCCCGCGGGCGCCGGCGCCGAGCGGGCCATGCGCCGGGCGCTGCGCGACGCCGGGGTCGCGGCCTCCGCTGTGGACGCCATCAACGCCCACGGCACGGGCACCCCGGTCGGCGATGTCGCCGAGGCGCAGGCCATCGCCAGGGTCTTCGGCGACCGGGTGCCGGTCTCCTCCACCAAGGGCGCGCTGGGCCACACCATCGCGGCCGCCGGCGCCATTGAGGCGGCGATCTGCGTCTCTGCCCTGCAGGACGGCCTGCTCCCCGGCACGGTCGGCCACCTGCGCGCTGATCCCGAGTGCCCCATCGCCGTGGCCACCGAGCCGCGTGACCGCGCGCTGGGCCTCGTCCTCTCCAACAGCTTCGGCTTCGGCGGTCAGAACGCCTCGCTCTTGCTCGCCGCCCCCGACTGGACCCGCCCCGATGCCTGATCTCGTGCTCGACCCCGCCTCCTTCGGTTGCCCCGGTGGCCGCTCCGTGCGCGTCGCGGGCGCCAGCCTGCTGTGTCCTGCGGGCATCGGCGTGGACGGGCTGGCGGCCGGGAGCCCCGGGCCGGTCCCTGGCTTCCGCGCCCGCCGGTTCATCGCCGACCGGAAGCGCATCAAGCTCATGACCCGCCCGGTCCAGCTGGGTGTGTCCGCGGTGGGCCTCGCGGTTCAGGCGGCCGCTGCGGCGCCGCTGCCTCCTGCCCCCCGGCGTGGCATGTTCGTGGGCGCGAGCCCACAGGCCGGAGACGAGCGCGACCTCGAACCTGCGCTGCGCGAGGCGTCTGTCGATGGCGTCTTCTCGTTGGGTCGGTTCGCTCGCGAGGGCATCCCCCTCATCCACCCGCTCTGGCTGGTTCGGGGGCTGTCCAACAACGTGCTCGGCTTCGCGAGCGCCATCCACGACGTGCAAGGGGTCAACGCGAGCTACTGTGATGGCCCGCTCGGGGGATGGACCGCGCTGGTCGAGGGGGCGCGGGCCATCGCTGAGGGTCGCGCGGACTGGGTGATCGCTGGTGGGTCCGACGCCCTGGCCGGCGCCGACGCGGTGTTGGGGCACCCTGGTGGAGACGGGGCCGCCTTCGTGGTGCTGGTCCCGGGCGACGGCCCCTCGCGACCGCTCGGCGACCCCGCGCAGATGGGCGACGCCTCCGCGTCGCTGGGGGACCTGGGCGCGGCGACCTGGCCGGTGGCGTGGGTGCGCGAACACGCGCCCCCGATGGCGCCCGTCGCGGGCGCCTGACAAACCGTTGCAATGTGAGAGTGCGGGTTCGGGCAGACTCGTACGGCCTCATGTTGGAGCGCCCGTGCCGAAGCCCCCCCCCCTCGCTGCGCCCATCCTGCGGGCGTGGCTTCGGCTCGATCGCACCAGCCCGCATCGCTACTCGCTGCGCTTCGACGTCGAAGGAGGCGTCGGGCGCCTCATGCCCTCTCCGCCGCACGCGCCCGCGGGGTTGAGCCGGGGTCGTCCCCACGGCACGGTTGATAACCTCGATCTACACGAGCTGTACGTGATGGAGATCTGGGCGGCTCCGAGCCCTGGGCAGGCCTGGGTGCGGTCGCCGGTGCTCGAGGGCGGGGCGGCGTCGCTGTCCGACCTCAAACCAGGGGTGTGGACCGAGCTCGTGGTCGGGGTCGCTGCCCAGCGG
>JBDQIL010000431.1:0-4832 GCA_040264415.1 Myxococcota bacterium | reverse complement strand
GTTGGCGCACGCCCCCGATCCCGCGGCGGCGGCGGCCGCCCTCGACGCCCAGCTGGGGCGCCTGGCCGATCTCGACGGCGTCCGGGTCGACCCCGACCCCGGCCGCGGCGTGTGGATGCTGCGGGTGCGCGAGCGGGGCGGGCACTGGATGCCCCAGTGGGCCCTGTCCGACGGAACGGTGCGCATGGTGGCCCTCGCGGTGCTGGCCCAGCAGGCCGCTCAGGGGGGGGTCCTCTGCCTCGAAGAGCCCGAGAACGGCATCCACCCCGCGCGCCTCGACCGGGTTCGTGCCCTCCTCGACCGCGTGGTCATCGACCCCACCCGCGCGCCGGGCCCCGACAACCCGCTGCATCAGGTGCTGCTCACCACCCACTCCCCCAGCTTCGTGCGCATGCAGCGTGACGCCGACCTGCTGGTGAGCACCCACGCGCCCGCCCCCATGCCCGGCGGCCCGGCGGCCCGGGCGCTGCGGCTGCGGCCCCTCGCCGAGACCTGGCGCTGCGACGCCGACGAGCCGGGCATCCCCCGCGCCCGCCTGGTCGAGTTGCTGTCGGCGCCGGTCGGCGGGCAGGTGGGCTTGCTGTAGGCCGGGTGCGGGCCTTGCAGGCTGCACACAGCGGGTCGGCGCTCGAGCGGGCTAGCATGGTCTGCCTACGGAGGTCCCCATGCGTCACCTGATCCTGCTGTCCTTGTTGGGGTGTGCGCCGGTCGAGCCGGGCCTCGCCCCCGGCGGCGCCGACGGCGCGGAGGGCACGGACGGTTCGGACGGTTCGGACGGTTCGGATGGGGGCGCGGCCGGCTACCAAGAGGGCGACCTCGTGGACGCCATGGACCTCGACCGGCTCATGGGCCACCTCGACGCTTTGCAGGCGGTCGCCGACAGCCACCGCGGCAACCGCGTGGCCGGCAGCGAGGGCTACGACCAGAGCGTGGCCTACATCGTCGAGCAGCTCGAGGCGGGCGGCTTCGCGGTCACCCTGCAGGAGTTCCCCTGGACCCTCTGGGACGTGGTGGGGCCGCCCACGCTCGAGACCTCCACGGACGACGTCTGGCGCGACGGCGCCGACTTCGCGACCCTGGGCTACTCCCCGCCGGGAGACGCCTCGGGGCTGCTGGTGGCGGTCGATCCGACGCTGCCCCCCGGGCCCGAGAACAGCTCCACCAGCGGCTGCGAGGCGAGCGACTTCGACGGCTTCCCGGCCGGCGCCGTGGCGCTCATCCAGCGCGGCTCCTGCACCTTCAGCGCCAAGGTCGACCACGCCGAGGCGGCAGGCGCGGTCGCGGTCATCGTCTACAACGAGGGCCAGAGCGATCGGCGCGGCGTGGTCGAGGGCGTGCTCGACACCGCCTCCCTGCCCGGCATCCCGGTGGTGGGCGCCAGCTTCGCCGCGGGCGAGGCGCTGGTCGAGGCCGCCGACGCGGGCGGGGTGACCGCGCGCGTGGTCGTCGACACGCTGCTCGAGGAGCGCTCGGTGGCCAACATCCTCGCCGACCTGCCCGGCGAGAGCGACCAGCTGGTCGTGGTGGGCGCCCACCTCGACAGCGTACAGGCTGGCCCCGGCATCAACGACAACGGCACCGGCACGGCCCTGGTGCTCGAGCTGGCGCTGCAGGCGCGGGCCGCGGGCTTCACCCCGGCGTCCACCCTGCGGTTCGCCTGGTGGGGAGCCGAAGAGGCCGGACTGGTGGGCTCCTTCGAGTATGTCGACCGGCTCGAGCCCGACGACCTCACGCGACACCTCGCCAACCTGAACTTCGACATGGTCGGCTCGCCGAATGGCGGGCGCTTCGTCTACGACGGCGACGGGTCGGCCGGAATGGGCGGCTACCCCGCGCCGGCCGGCAGCGCCCTCATCGAGTCGTTCTTCACCGACTTCCTCGACGCCAGCGGACAGATCTGGGCCCCGACCGCCTTCGACGGCCGGTCCGACTACGGCCCGTTCATCTACTACGGGATCCCGGCGGGCGGCCTGTTCTCGGGGGCCGAGACCGCCATGTCTGCCGGCGAGGCCAGCGACTGGGGTGGCTCCGCTGGCGTGCCCTACGACGCCTGCTACCACCGTGACTGCGACGCCATCGACAACATCGACGAAGAGCTGTTCCTCGACATGTCGCGCGCCGCCGCCCACGCCACCGAGGCGACCGCGTCGCTCACCGACCTGTCGGGCGCGATGCCCGCCCCGCCCGCCGCCGACGCCACGCCCCTGCCCGAGCACCCCCACCTCGACCGCGCCGACCTCGGTGGCTGCGCGGCTCGCCCGAGTCGCTGAGTCGGTGGCGATCGATCTGGTCCAAGCGCTGCGCACCGGCCGGTGGGGTCCGGTGGCGCCGGGCGACCCGCGGGGTCGGGTGGAGCAGGCCCTCGGCGTGCCCGAGGGGTGGGATCGCGGGCCGCGCGGGCCCGGCTCGCGCCAGGCCGAGCGGTGGCTCTACGGCGCCTGGGAGCTGGTCTTCGGGATCGATGATCGGCTGGCGTTCATCTTCTGTGAGCGCATCGACGCCTGGCGCCATGCGCCCGCCTTCCACCTCGCGCTGGGCGCGCTCGACGCGGGGCCGGCGCTCCGCCTGGCCGACGCGGCCCCCGCGCTGCGGGCCGAGGGCGTGCGCACCTGGCTGTGGCGACAGAAGGTCACCGGCGCGGGCGTGGTGACCGCCGAGGGCGGCGCGAGCCTGCTGTTCTACGGCCCCGACGACGCGCTGCCGGCCGAGGACTGGACCCTCTCGGCCTTCGTGTCGGACGGCCGCGGTCGCCCCGAGCCCCGCCTGCTCGACACCGACTGGGCGGCGCCGTGGGCGCCGGCTGGCCCGGCCCCCACCGCGGCCCTATGATCCGGGGTGCCTCTGTCCCCCGGCGCCGCATGCAGATGGGTCGACCCCGCATCGACTTCGGCTCGATCGCCGCGCTGACCTGGCTGTCCTTCGCGGTGATGGTCACCGTGGCCTTCGGGCCGCTGCTGGGCCTGCGGGGGTGGGCGTGGTTGGGGCTGCACCACGTCTTGTGCGTGGTGGGCTGCACCCACGAGCTGCGCCGGGCCCGCGAGCGGCGCGCCCAGCAGGCGATCGACACGGTGCGGCGCATCCAGGCGGGCCGCGACGCCCACTGAGCCGGGAACCCCGCCGCTCGGTTGTCGGTGGCGGCACACCGGGCGATAGTGGGTCGGCATGAAGTGCGAAGCGGAGGATTCATGGTGCATCTGCGTCAGCAGCTGATGGCCGGCGGGGCGGTGGTGCTCGTGGGGGCGAGCGACGCCCGCGCCGCCGACGCCCCCGCGGTGAAGCTGTACGACTCGGGGTGGGTCGACGACACGGGCGACCAGGCCGCCACGGGGCCGGTCGCGCTTGAGCCCATCTCGTCAGACTACGCCGGGCCGGTCGACCATGTGGTGGTCGGCATCGACGACGGGCGCACGATGGTCACCTGGATGCCGGGAGACGCGTCCGCCACCCTCGACGGCGCCCTGTTGCTGGTGCCCTCGGGCACCACCTGGGACCAGGTGGGGCTGCTCGATCCCGACGCCCTTTGGGCCCTCGATCGCTTCACCCAGCCCTGGCGATGGCGAGAGACCTGCGGCCAGGTGCTCTCGACGCCCTCGAGCGCGGGCTGCGGCAGCGGCGACGCCGAGAAGACCGATCGCGGGAGCAGCAGCGGCGGCTGCCTGTCGTCCGGAGACGGCTCTGACGACCCCGACAAGACGGTGGAGAACGCGAGCCCGGGGTTAGACGGCGCCGAGGCCGAGCTGGGCGCCTACAGCGCGTGGCTGCACGACGGCGTCACCCTGGCCGAGCTGCAGGCCTGGATGGACGAGGTGGGCTTCGCGCGCCCCGACGGCATCGAGCCGGCCCTGGCCGCCTGGATCGACGACGGGGGCGCCGTGCTGGCGTTGCGTCTGCGCGAGCGCGCCTGGCTCAACGGCGAGATGCCCCAGCCGCTTCGGGTGGTCATGGCGGGGGACGCGGCGCCCCCCCTGCCCCTCACCTTGGGCGGGCTGGGCGGCGCCCCCGCCCGCGATCTCGTGGTCACCGTGCTGCACGACAGCGAGGCCTGGCTGCCCGACCTGCCGGTCGCCGGCGCCGACCACTGCCTGGTCGAGTCGCCCGACGACTTCGGCAGCGACCCGGTCGAGGATCTGCTGGCGGTGCATTGGCACGCGGCTACGGGCGTCTCGGAGGACGGCCCCGCCGCCGGCGCGGCCCCTGCGTCGATGGGCTGGGAGTCCTTCCTCCCGGACGGTCGGTGCACCGACTGTTCGGAGTGGGACTACCTCGACCCCTCCATCGTCCGCGCCTTCGGGGTGTCCGACGACGACCCCGCCATCACCCGGTCCCGGGTGCGGGCCTGGCGGCCCACCGCCACCGCGCCCGCGCCGCTGATGGCGCCCGAGGAGCGCCCGCGCGTCGGCACCAAACGCGTCGTCGACTACCGCTGGGAGCTGGCGGGCGTGCTGCCCTGGAGCGATGGCACCTTCGAAGAGGGGGGCGGCAGCTGCTTCTCGTCTGCCTGGTGGGCGCGTCGGGCGCAGCAAGACGAAGACGACCGCGAGGTCATCCCCCTGAACGGGCGGGGCTGCGGTGGTGGCAAGGGGCTGCTGCTGCTCCCCCTGCTGTTCGCGGGCCTGCGGAGGCGCCGATGAGCCCCCGCGTCCTCCTGGCCGCCGCGTGGCTCGTGGGCTGCAGCGACGAGGAGCAATTTCGCGCAGATCTGGACGCCGAGAGCTGCGGCTGGCAGGCCGAATGCAACGCCTTCATCGACGAGGAGGAGTGCCTGCAAGCCGCCGAGGCGTCGTGGGAGCCGGTGCCGGAGTCGTGCCGCTTTCGACAGAAGAAGGCCAACC
>JBDQIL010000430.1:0-4845 GCA_040264415.1 Myxococcota bacterium | reverse complement strand
GACTGCCCGCTGACGCTGGCTCAAGACGACTGCAGGGGGCTTCGGACCGCGCATGTCTCCTCCGATCCGGAGGAGGTACTACGTCCGGTCCTGATGCGCTAGCTACTTTCGGGGTCGGCAATCCCGATCTGATGAACTAGTTCGAAGACCTCGACGGCGACGGCTACGGCGACGGGGGCTCGTCGGTCGAGGACTGCACCCAGCCCACGGGCTTCGTCTCGAACGACACCGACTGCGACGACGCCGACGAGCTCGTGAACCCCGGCGAGGCTGAGGCCGCCTACAACGGCATCGACGACGACTGTGACGCCAGCACGGCCGACGACGACCTCGACGGCGACGGCTTCGGGATCGACGATGACTGCGACGACGACGACGCGGCCACCTCCCCCGACGCCGCCGAGACCTGCGACGACGCCATCGACAACAACTGCGACGGTCAGGTCGACGAGGACTGCTTCACCACCCCATCCAACTGCGAGACGGGCGAGTACGGCGGCCACAGCTACGCCTTCTGCGACGGCACCCTCACTCGGTCGCAGGCCGCCGCGCAGTGCTCCACCGACTTCGGCTGGGACCTCGCCCACATCGACGACGAATCGGAGAACACCTGGGTGGTGGACGCGGCCTGGGCGGCCTTCTCCTACGCCGGCTACGGCGACTCGTTCTGGATTGACAACCTGAAGTCTGACACCGGCTCCACCTGGCCGTCGGGCAACAGCATCTGGACTCCCGGCGAACCCAGCGGCGACGGCAACTTCGTGCACCTCCTGCGCCACTCCAGCGTTCCCTACGGCTGGAACGACGTCCCCGCGAGCTACACGTGGCGCTGGATCTGCGAGTCGAACTGAGGGCGCGCTTGGGCGGCGCCCGAGCCTGCGGTTGGCCCCGGAGTGGACGTCCGTCCCTCCGGGGCCGCTTGCGTGGGGGAGAGACGTTGGCGAGCCGGGCTTCGATGCCCACGCCGAGGGCTCCGCGGACCGCCGCGCGGTCGAGGCCGCCGCGCGGTCGAGGCCGCCGCGCTCGCGGAGCCGGTCGGCCACGGCGGCCACGGCGGCCACGGGTGGGGCTCCCGTTGCGGGCTGCGGTGACCCCGGGGCAGCCAGCATCTGGAGGGCGTCGAGGCTCCACCCGGGTTGGATCCGATGCGTCTCCGCCCCCCCGCGCCGAGGTCTGCGAGCTGGGCGCGGGCTCCGACCGCCCGTGCGTGGCGTGTGAGCGCGATGGCGACCGGAGGCGGGTCGAGGTGCACATCGACCGACCGTCCAGCCCCCCCCCCTGACCAGCCCAGTGCGGCCCCTGCGCACGCTCCAGCGCCCGGGGCGTCGCGAGCCGGCTCGGCGATGACGTCACGGGCGCTGGAGCGGGCGCCTCATGCAGGGGCGGCGAAGTCCTCCACCCGAGCCAGGGCCTGAGCCGCCGTGGCTGCGAGGGAGCCCGGGTCGCCTCCGGCGCGAAGCATCACGAACACCCCGAGCAGCGTGACGGAGAGGAAGCGGGCCAGGTCGCCGACCGGCGTATCGGCCACCAGATCGCCGCTCCGCACCGCGTTGGCCAGCGCGTGCTGGAAGGCTCGCTGCAGCCGCGCGGTGTAGGCGGCGCCCAGCTCCCGGCTGCTCTCCCCCGACGGCGCCTGCTCGGCCATGGCGTTGGTGGCGAGACAGCCGAGCATGGGGTTGTCCCCGAGCGCCGACGTGCCGAAGAACTGCAGGACCGCCCGCACGTCACCGAGGCCGGCCCCGGGACCCTCGAGGCGCTGGAAATGGCCCGAGACCACGGTGCGGTCGTAGCGCTCGAGGGCCGCCTGGAACAGCTCCTCCTTGCTGCCGAACTCGGCGTACAGGCTGTAGGCGTTCAGGCCCATGGCGTCGGCCAGCTCGCGGGTGGAGGCCGCGTGAAAGCCCCGCTCCCAGAACAACCGCATCGCCCGCGCGAGCACCGCCTCTCGGTCGTAGCTCTTTCGCCGTCCCACGTGACCTCCTCCCGTACAGGGTAGCCAGCTGACGCGTGAAAACCAATCGATTGATTGGATAATCCTTGTAACCAATCGACCGATTAGCTATAAGCAGGCTACCTCAACCCGGAGCTCACACGTCCATCCTTGGCACCCTTCTGGTCACCGGAGGGCTCACCCTCGCCGGCGCGGCCCATGCAGCCGCGCCCGCCGCGCCCCCGCTCGGGCACGCGCCCACCCACGTCACGATGTCGGTGGAGATCGACGCGCCCATGGACGTGGTGTGGGGAGAGCTCTCCCGCATCGGCGACATCGGCCTCAACAGCCCGACCGTGAGTCGCTCCTGGCTCAGCTCCGAGGTCGCCACAGGGCTGGGCGCCACCCGCCACATGGAGATGTCCATCAAAGACGGGTCCACCCTCGACGAGCGGGTCATCGCCTGGGACGACGGCAGCTACATGGCCTTGGAGGTCTACCAGCTGGTCGGTGTGACCGGCGTGCAGACCATGGGGGGAGACTTCGGCCTGCAGGCCGCTGGCCAGCACACGGTGCTCACCTCCACCCTCAACTACTCCATGACCAACCGCGTGTTCGGCTTCATGAACCGGCTGGTGATGAAGCGCAAGTTCGCCGGACTCTGGGCGTCGGTGCTCGCTGGGTACAAGCACCACATCGAGACGGGAGAGGCGGTCACGCCCCGCACGTCCATCGACACGCGGGCGGTGCGGCTGCTGGAGATCGAGGTCGGGGAGTCCGACGCCGACTCGAGGCCGGCGCCGGAGCCGACCCAGCCGGCCCTCACCCAGACCCTGTGACCGGAGCCATCATGCCCTTCGACCGAATCTCGCCCGCACAGATGCGCGCCATGCGCCTGGTGACCGCCGCCGCCTTCCTCGCCCTGTCCGGCGGCCTCCTGTGGCTCAGCGCCGCCACCGTTCGGAGCGCGGGCGCGGGCGCCTCCAGCCTCGATCTCGCCCTGCCCCTCGCCGCCTTCGTCCAAGGGGCGTTCATCGGCAACGCCGGGCTGATGCTGGCCGAGCTGACCACGCGCGCGCCCCGCAAGCTGTCCATCAACGTGCCCTTCGTCGCCGCCAACTTCCAGACCTCGCTGACGGTGGGGCTGGTGGCCCTGGCCCCCGCCGTGACCCTGCCGGGGGCGGCGTCCGGCACCGCGCTGCCCGGCCTCGTCATGGGCGCCTTGGCCCTCAACCTGATGTTCGTGGTCCTGACCAAGCTGCACTGGAACCACGCCGCGAACACGGGCACGGCGCGGCCGTAGCGAGGGCGGTCGCAGCGCGTGGCTCACCCGACGTCACGCTGCCGGGCCGATGGCGGGCGGCCTGCGGACCGCCACGCGTTCCGGGCCGCCGAAGACCGGGGGCGGCGACGCCGGCTGTCGCACGGGGGTGACGGGGTGGACGCCGCAGGATCCCGCGCGGGCCTGCAGGGGGCGGCGATGCCAGGATAGCGACTCCCCCCGGCGGGGAGCGATGACCCCACCGCCATCGAGCGTCGGCGCGCCGGTCTCGAATCCTCCACCGCTCGCACCCGCAGAGCCCCACGACGAACCCTGCAGGGCACCTCCTCCAGCGTCTGGCAGATTCCGGCGTCCACGAGTCGCTGACGCCGACCGAGATCCGCCACATCCGCGCATGCAACGTGATCGCCATCCTCGGCGCCGTCGCCATCGGGGCCTGGGTCCCCATGGCCGCCGCGGCGGGCCACCTCCCGTCGGTGGTGGAGAACGCCCTGGCCTCGTCGGGCTTCCTCTTCGCACTGCAGCTCCAGCGCTGGGGGCGGCACACCGCTGCGGTGAGCCTCGTGCTGGGCTTGGCGTTCCTTCAGATGGTCTGGGCCACGTGGCTGTTCGGCTTCACCTCTGGCTCCCCGCTGTTCTTCGTCGGCCTCATCGTCGTCCCCTACCTGATGTACCACCGCCCACAGCGCAAGCTCGCCGTCGCCTACTCCGCCCTGTCGGCCGTCGCAGCGCTCCTCTCGGTGGTGTTCGTCGAGCACCTCCCGCTGCGGGTGCCCCTCGGCGACCCCCGGATCCAGACGCTGTTCAACACGGCTTCGGCCCTGGCGAGCCTCCTGGTCATCGCGGCGTCCTACGCGCGCATCGTCGATCGCTCCGAGGACTCGCTGCGGGCCGCCCACGCCCGGACCGACGCGCTGCTGGTCAACGTCCTTCCAGAGTCGATCGCTCGGCGGCTCGAGCGCCACCCGGACGAACCCATCGCCGATCGATTCGACGATGTCACGGTGCTGTTCGCCGACATCGTGGGCTTCACGCCTCTGTCCGCGCGGGTGAGCGCAGAGCGCACCGTCGCCCTCCTCGACCAGATCTTCGCGACCTTCGACCGCATCTGCGACGAGGCTGGCGTCGAGAAGATCAAGACCATCGGCGACGGCTACATGGCCGTCGCCGGCGCGCCCACACCCCAAGCCGACCACGCCCTGCGCATGGCGCGGGTCGCGCAGCGCATGCGCGACTGGATGGCCTCCGACCCCACCGGGGAGGGCCTGACGGTGCGCATCGGCCTGTGCACCGGCCCCGCGGTCGGCGGCATCGTCGGCTCGTCCCGCTTTCACTGGGACCTGTGGAGCGACGCGGTGAACACGGCCGCCCGGATGGAGTCCCACAGCGAGCCCGGACGCATCCAGATCGCCCGGTCGACCTGGGAGCTCATCCACGGGGCGGTCCCCTGCGAGGAGCGTGGACGCATCCCCATCAAGGGCAAAGGCGAGATGGAGACCTGGTTCATCGTCTGAGGCCCACGCCCCCCAGCGTGCCAGCACGGCCGCACCCAGAGGACCTCCGATGGGGTCGGCCCCCAGCCCCCGCCATCGACGCCGGCGGTGTGCGGCATAGACCGAGCCCGCCCCATGCG
>JBDQIL010000429.1:0-4861 GCA_040264415.1 Myxococcota bacterium | reverse complement strand
CTGTACACCCACCCATCGAGGTCCCCCATGACGGTCTCTGTCGGCGACTCCCTGCCCTCCGCCACCCTGCACGAGAACTCCCCCGGCACCAGCCACGACCCGGCTGAGCTGTTCGGCACGGGCAAGCACGTGCTCTTCGGGGTCCCGGGTGCCTTCACCCCGGGCTGCTCCAAGACCCACCTGCCCGGCTACATCGAGAACCACGGCGCCTGGAAGGCCAAGGGCGTCGACTCCATCAACTGCCTCGCCGTCAACGATGCCTTCGTGATGGCGGCCTGGGGCCAGGCCAGCGGCGCCGGCGACAAGGTGCGCATGCTCGCCGATCCGGCTGGCGCCTTCGTCACCGACCTCGGCCTCGACGTCAACGCCGCGGTGTTGGGCGGCAAGCGCTCGAAGCGCTTCGCCATGGTCATCGAAGACGGCACGGTCACCCACCTGCAGGTCGAGCCCGACGGCTTCGGCCTCACCTGCTCGCTCTCCGAGTCGCTCCTCGAGACCCTCTGAGCCCCAGTGGCCGCTGGCCGCCGCGCCCCCGTCCGGTTCGCCGGGCGGGGGCGCGCCGCGTTCCGGGGCGGCGCGGGGCCTCTGCGGGAAGGCCGCTCGCCCCCCGCGGGTCGTCCGTGGTAAGACGGGGCTCGTCAACGCCCCAGGAGGCCTCGTGCGCGTTCCCGCCCTCATCGCCCTGACCCTCGCCTCCGGCACCGCCTTCGCAGGCGCGAAAGCCTCCGACTTCCGCAAAGAGAACCGCCGCGGCGCCAACTTCTGGGCCGGCCAGAACACCATCGACGGCAAGATGGACACCGCCTGGATGGTGCCCGGCGAGTCCGAGAACAAGGGCGAGACCCTGACCCTCGACGTGCCCAAGATGGCCATCGACAAGATCGGCATGGTGGTGGGCTTCGCCAAGGACGACGACACCTTCGCCGACTTCGCCCGCGTCAAGAAGATCCGCATCGAGGCGGCGGCCTACGACGGCCCCGACCTCAAGCCCCTGCCCGACTCCCGCGAGGTCGAGTTCGAAGACAAACCCGGCATGCAGGTGGTCGACTTCGAAGACATCGTCGCGGGCGAGAACGCCATGGGCGGCAAGGTCACGGTCACCGTCCTCGAGGTCTACCCCGGCCGCGACTACCCCAACTTCGCCGTGAGCGAGGTGCTGCTCTACCTCGCCGAGTTCGACGTGGCCGCCAAGGTGATGGCCACCTCCAACGACGACGAGATGGTCGGCCTCGAGATGCTCGACGACAACAGCCGCACCGCCTGGAAGGCGCCGGCCGAGGGCGCAGGCTTCACCTTCGGAGCCGGCGGCTTCTCGCTCAGCCAGGTGGGCCTGCAGTCGGCCGACAAGGGCTTCGCCCGGCCCAAGAAGGTCGAGATCACCGCCAACGGCCGGTCGAGCGTGCAGACCCTGAACGACTCCACCGACCTGCAGTGGCTGCCGATCCCCGCCATCACCGGCTACACCGGCAGCGCCTGGGGTGACATCGAGCTCAAGGTGCTCGAGACCTACCCGGGCTCGCGGTCGAAAGACACGGTCGCCATCTCCGAGCTGAAGGTCAAGGCCACCAACAGCGACGGGCTGTAGGCCTCCGCGCTCGATATCGGCGCTCGATTCGCTCCCGCCCACCGATGACCCCTTAGGGCTATGCGGCAGGGCGCCGGTCTGGGCGCAAGCGAGGCGGGGCCCGCGCGCCCTCGCTGGCACCCATGACCCGCCTGCGGCACCGCTTCGCGACCTACGAGTTCGGAGCGCTCGACGTCCACGTGCGCAGCCTGCGAGACACGCAGGAGTTCCGAGACGACGCGGGGGAGGCCAGAGACCTGGGCATCCACGAGGCCCAGTGGGCGCTCTTCGGCGTGCTGTGGGCCACCAGCGACGCCCTGGCGCGCCTGATGAGCCGATACGAGGTCGAGGGCAGGCGAATCCTCGAGGTGGGCTGTGGGCTGGGGATGGCGAGCCTGGTGCTCACCCAGCGGCGCTCCGACATCACCGCGACCGACCAGCACCCGGAGGCCGAGGCCTATCTCGCCTACAACGCAGCCCTGAACGGCCACCAGCCCGTGCCGTTCACGCGCACGGGCTGGCTCGACGAGGACGACGAGCTGGGCCGCTTCGACCTCATCATCGGCAGCGACCTGCTCTACGAGCGCGACCACCCTGCCCTGCTCGCGGCCTTCATCGACCGGCACGCCGCGCCGATCTGCGAGGTCTTGCTGGCGGACGGCGGTCGCGGCGGGCTGGGCCGCTTCACCCGAGAGCTCGAGGCCCGGGGCTTCGCCTGCTGCCCAGCCATCGAGCGACACGCCGACGACCCGATCGATCCCACCGGGCGCCCCATCGCACGCTTCGAACGACACCCCATTGAAACCTGACGGCTCAACACGTGAAACACATTTGAAACAATCCATCACAGGCCAGCCCACCCGGATCCCGCCGATGCCCCGATGGGGCGCACACTCGCTGGCTGGCGCCCGCTGGATCGACCCTTGCAGTGGGTGGGGGCGGTCCGCTCCCCCGGAGGGTCTGTGATCTACCCCGCCGCCCTCGCCGCTGCGTCTCTGCTGGTCGCCGGTCTGGAGCGCCTCTGGCCCTGGCGACGCGAACAGCGGCAGCTGCGACCCACCCTCGGCGCCGATCTGCTCCACCTGCTGTTCAACGGCCACTTCCTGGGGCTCATCCTGTACGGGATCGCCGTGCACCGGGTGCTGCCGTGGGTGGACCGCCTGCTCGACGACGCCGGACTCTTCGGCGGCGTCTACCGCGACGCGGCCGCCGCCTGGCCGATGTGGCTGCAGATCATCGTGGCGCTGGTGGTGGTGGACTTCGCGCAGTGGTGCGTCCACAACGCCCTGCACCGCATCGGCCCCCTGTGGAACCTCCACAAGGTCCACCACAGCGTCAAAGACGGCGAGATGGACTGGATCGTGTCCTTCCGCTTCCAGTGGACCGAGGTGGTGCTGTACAAGGCGGTGCTCTACCTGCCGCTGGCGTGGTTCGGCTTCGCGGAAGAGGCCCTGCTCTTCCACGCCATCTTCGGAACGGTGATCGGCCACCTCAACCACGCCAACCTCGACATCGACTGGGGATGGGGCCGCTACATCCTGAACTCGCCGCGCATGCACATCTGGCACCACGACTACGATGCCGAGCCGCCGGCCTACAACTTCGGCATCATCTTCTCGACGTGGGACTGGATCTTCGGCACGGCCCACCTGCCGGATCATCCGCCGCGAAAGCTCGGCTTCGAGGGGGTCGAGGAGATCCCCGCGGGCTTCTTCGCGCAGGAGGCGTGGCAGGTGGGCGCGTGGGTGCCCGCGCTCCAGCGCGCCCCCGCCGCCCTGGCCGGGGTCGGCATCGCGGTGCTCGCGACCGGCTGGGCGCTGCACGAGCCGCCCGCTGTGCGAACGCCCATGATGGGTGAGCAAGCTGCCGCATCGCAGCCCACCGCCACCGCGCGCGTGGCGGTGCGCTCCCCCGCGTCCGCCGCCGACGCGGCCGACGCCTTGGGGCGCTTCGGCGACACGGCCACGCGGGATGGCTTCGCCCATCCGGAGTGGATGGTGAGCGCCCTCGAGGTGGCCGAGGCCCTCTCCGCCGAGCGCCTCGTGCTGCTCGACGTGCGGCCCGACGACCGGGTCGAGGCGGGCCGGATCCCGTCGGCCCTGCCCCTCGACCGCGGCGACTACTCGGTCAAGGCCCCCGCCCCCGGCGTGAGCGCCGATGCCGCCGCCCTGCAGGCCCTGCTGCGATCGAAGGGCGTCGATGACGGCGACGTGGTCGTGCTCTACGGCGACGGCGGGCCCGAGCCCTACCGGCTCTGGTGGACCCTGCGCATGGTGGCGGGCCTCGAGACCCGCGTGCTCGACGGCGGGCTGCCCGCCTGGAAGGCGCTGGGGCAGGCCATCGCGGGGGGACCGCCCCTCACGCCCGAGCCCGGCACGGTCACGCTCACGGCCCAGCCCGAGCGACGCGCCCTGCTGTGGGAGGACCTCGCCGCCCTGCAGGCCACCCGGCCCGGGCTCTCGCTCATCGACACCCGCTCGGCGATCGAGTTCACGGGGGCAGAGCAGCACAAGAAGGCCGCGCGGCCGGGGCACATCCCTGGCGCGAAGCACCTCGACTGGACCGCCGTGCTCCGCGAGCCGAGCGCCGACCCCCGGCTGCTGCCGCCCGACGCCCTGTCGCCGCTGCTCGACCCCCTCCGCGGCGCCGACGGCACGGTCACCTACTGCCAATCCGGCACCCGGTCCTCCACCGTGTACTTCGCGATGGTCCAGCTCGGATGGGACGAGGCGCGCATCTGGAACTACGACGGCTCGTGGGCAGAGTACTCGCGCCTCGGTGACCTGCCCGTCGAGACCGGTCCCGTGGCCCAGATGACGGACGCGCCGTGAGCGCTCAGCGGACCGCCGCGGCCCTGCTGCTCGGCGCCATCGTCGTCACCGGCGGGGCGCTGGGGGACGCAGGCGGCCCCGCCGTCGCGCCCTCACCCGACCGCACCTGCGGCGTGGCCCTGGGCCTCTTCGCCTCGGACCCCGCCTGGGACTACGGCCCCATGCTCACCGAGATCGCCGACCACGGCGCCACCGATGTGATGCTGAGCGTGCCTTGGGTGCAGGACACCGTCACCTCGAGCGATCTCGGGCCCCGGCCGGGGGCCTCCCCCGACGGAGAGACCGTGGCCCGCACGCTGGCCCAAGCCCGCGACCGCGGCCTGCGGGTGACCCTGATGCCGGTGGTCCGGCTCGAGGAGCGCGGCGACGGGCGCTGGCGCGGCGCGCTCCAGCCCGCCGACCGCGACGCCTGGTTCGCCGCCTACTCTGCGCTCATGCTGGCCCACGCCGGCGGTCTGCGCGAGGT
>JBDQIL010000428.1:0-4871 GCA_040264415.1 Myxococcota bacterium | reverse complement strand
TCACAGCGTCGAGGGCGGCGAGGTCGGGGTGGGCGGCGGCCGCGCGGGCCAGCGCCGGCCCCCGGTCGGGCAGCGGCGCCGCCGTGGCGGCTGGCAGAGACGACCGCTGGGGGACGATGGGGGCCAGATCGTCCCCCCGAAACCAGAGCGACAGCCCACCGGCTGCGACCTCGAGCTCCTGCCCGGCGTCGGCGGCCGCAGCGCGACGCTCAGCCAGGGCGCGGGCGTTGTCGAGGGCGTCGATGCGCGCCGCGGCCCCTTCGGCGACCTGCCGATCGAGCGCACCCTGCCGCCGCTCGGCCAGGGCGGCCTGCTGCTCGGCCAAGCGCAGCTTCTCGCCGGCAGCCACCCACTTCGACCAGGCCATCGCCGCCTTCGCGACCACGGCGACCTCGGCCTGGCGGGCCTTGGCCCGCGCGCCAGTCACCGCGGCCTCTTTCACCAGGCGGTCGGCCCGCGCCTGGGGCATGCCCAGGTCTTGCAACAGCGGCACGGTCGCCGCCACGCGCAGCTCTCCACCGTCGAGCGTCTTGTCGCCGCCGGCATAGACGGGCAGCTTGCCCACCCCGAGCCGGTGCCCCAGCTCGACCTCGGGCCCCACGGGCAGCGGGAGCAGCAGGGCGGTGTCGGTGACGGTCCAGTCGTAGGGGGCCTGGTCTTTGCGGTAGGCCTTGCCCGACAGGGTGGGATCGAACGCGCCCTGCGCTTTCAGCAGCTCCGCCTCCTTCTCGACGATGGCGAAGCGAACGGCGGCCAGCTTCGGCACGCGGACGTCCACCACCGCCAGCACCGCGGCGGCCGACAGAACAGGGGTCTCGCCCGCGGCTGGGGGGGGCGATTCGGCCGCGGCGATCCCCGAGGCGAGCGCCAGGGCCGGGATCCAGCGCCCGATCACGGCGTCAGGTCCTTGGAGTTCCGAGGCTTCTTCTGGTTTGGCGGGGGCCCGCCCTTCTTCGACAGGTCGCTCGGGGGCAGCGGCGGGAAGCCGTTGACCTGGCGCCAGAGCTCGTAGCCGAGCCGCACGCGACCCAACATCACCCAGCCCTTGGCCCGCACACCCTGCCGCAGGATGCCCGCGTCGGGCCAGTTTGGCTCGTCAGGGTTCGGGATGACCACCACGCGAAACCCGCCCTTGCCGTTGTCGGTGGCGTCGACGAAGGACACCCGGCCGCCGAAGGTGCCCCGAGCCAGCTCGGGCCATCCGGCGAACTGAATGGCCGGCCACCCCTCGAAGACCAGCCGAACCTCTTCGCCCGGGCGCACCAGCGGCAGATCGTTGCCATCGATGGTCAGCTCGACCGCGCGATCCTGCGTGGCCGGCACCAGCGTGATGAGGTCGTCTCCCTCTTTGACCTGGGCGCCGCCGGGGCCGCCGTGCAAGCGGAGCGCCACCCCGTCGCGCGGCGCCCGCACCACGCGGTTGGCCTGCCGCGCCTGATCGGTGGCGATGTCGAGGGACTTGTTCTCGGCCGACGCCAGCGAGCTGCGGGCCGCCTCGAGCTCCTCCTGCACCTTGGCGACCTTCGCGGAGCCGCTCTGTTGGGCCTTGTCGCGGGCCTGCTCGGCCCCCGCGATGGCGGCGCGGCGGGCCTCGACCGAGGCCCGGGCCTTGCTGGCCTTCGCGCGCGCCACGTCGAGGTCGCGATCCGAGGCGATCCCCTCGGCGGACAGCGTGGAGACCCGGTCGAGCTGACGCTCCGCCGCGTCGAGCTCGGCCTCCTCCCCCACCAGCTTGCGGCGATGCTCGAGCACCTTCTGCATGTACTCCGCCACCGACAGATCACGGCTCAAGCCCTCGGCGGTCAAGCGCGCCTGTGCCGCCTGCACCTTGGCCTCGGCCGCAGCCACCGCGCGGTCGAGCTGCACGCCCTTGGCCTCGAGTCGGGTGGCGTATTGCGGGTCGTTGTCGGTCAGCTCGACCAGCGCCTGTCCGGCGGTCACCGCCTGCCCTTCGCGCACCTTCCACTCGACGATGATGCCCTTGATGGGGGCTTGAATGAGCTGCTCGCGGTCGGCGGGGGAGTAGGCGATCAGGCGGCCGGTTCCTGGCGCGGTCTGTTGCCAAGGCAGCGCCACGAGGCCCACCAGCAAGGCGACGGAGGCCACGAACAAGCCCATGGCCACGCGACGAACCGACCGCGGCGTCGGCACCTGCTCGAGGGCGGTCCGCGGCGCGCGGAGGGGCAGCGCGGGGCGCTGGAGCGCGCGGTTGGGCTGCTGAGGTTGGACCTTGGGCTCAGGCATCGGCGCGCTCCTCTCGCAGATCGACCCGCGTGGGGCACGCCATGGCCATGGCTGGGTCGCGGGTGAAGACCACGAGGGTCCAGGGCGCGCGACGCGCCAGGAGCACCGAGAGCATGCGGGAGCGCCAGGCCGGCGGGAGCTGGTCGAGCAGCCCGTCCACCACGAGCAGCTGGGGCCGGTGCGCGATGGCCCGGGCCAGCTCGAGCCGGATGACCTGGGGCTGGCTGAGCGGCGCCCCGGAGGGGTCGAGGACCGTCTCGATGCCGTCGGGCAAGGACCGGACGACGCCGGCGAGTCCCACCGACTCGAGGGCCTCCCAGGCCCGCCCGGAGTCGATGCCCGGCCGCGAGAGCGCCACGTTGTCGAGCACCGAGGCGTGCAGCGCCGCAGGGCCGGCCGCCAGCGAGGCGCCCGCGTGCAGGGCGTCGGGGTGCCAGCTGCGGCTGTCGATGCCGTCGCGAAGCAGCGCGCCGGACAGCGGCTCGCGCAGGCCCACGAGCACCTCGGCGAGGGGCCCTGTGCGGGCGTCTTCGTCCACCAGGAGGGCGACCCGATGCCCCGAATGGATCTCGAGGTCGAGGGCGCGAGCGGTGCCGCCCGCGTCGCTCAGGCCCTCGAGCTGCAGCGTGGCGGGGCCCTCGGGAGCGCGCGACAGCCCGCGCGGCTCGTCGCAGGGCAGGTCGATGAGCTCGCCCAGCTTGTCGATCCCGGCCAGCAGGTCGTACCAGATGTCGAGCTTGCCGGTGAACTTCGCGAAGCCCGCCAGCATCGCGGTCACCACGAACTCGGCCGCCACGAGCTGGCCGAGCGTGATCTCGCCGTCGAGCACGAGGCTGCCGCAGAGCACGAGCAGCGCCGCGCTCGCGAGGACCTGGACCACCTGGCTGCCGATGACCTGGCGCAGGTACACGCGGAAGTGGTCGCGTCGGCGCTGGTGCCACTCCGAGAGCAGGGTGTCGGCCTGTTCGACCGCGAGCCGCCCCGCGCCTCCGAGGCGGAAGGCGCCCGGGTGCCGCGCGACCTCCTCGATCCAGCCGGCCACCTTGTACTTGGCCTTGCTCTCGTAGACCGCCGAGCGGGTTCCGCCGCGCCCGAGCGCGAAGAACACGCCCGCGAAGGCGCCGATCACCAGCATGTCGAAGGCCAGCAAGACGGGGTGGTAGGCCGCCAACAGCAGCAAGCCCACCAGCGCCTGCAGGGCGGCGGCGCTGCCATCGAGCATGAGCGAGCTGGTGGCCTTCTGCACGGTGATGGCGTCGAAGAGCCGGTTGACCACCTCGGGGCCCGACCGGCCGTCGAAGGCGCTGGCGCGGAGCCGGCTGAGCCGGCCCGCCACGTCGGCCGCGATGCGAATGAAGATCCGCCGCTGCACCATCTCCACGGCCACCCGCTGCAGCACCCGCAGCCCAGCGGCGAGCGCGAGGCAGAGCAGGAGGCCGACCGCCAGCGCCACCAGCGGTTGAAGCAGCGCGCCGAAGGCCAGCCAGTTGATGAGCACCTGCATGACCAGCGGCGTCGCGAGCCCCAGCACACCGATCCCGATCGCGTAGAGCAGGATGGCCCCGAGGTCTTGCCGCTCAGCGCGCAGCAGCGCCCCCAGGCGACGGAGCGGGGGCAGTGGGGTCGAGCGATCCCGACTGGTCGCGAGCGCTGCGGCCGGGAGCGCGGGCTCGATCACCGCCCACACCTGGGCACCCTCTACGGCTTCGGGCAGCGGAGCGGTGCCTTCTCTCACCCAGCGCGCAGTGGGGGCCCCGGGCACCTGACGGGTGCGCGCGCGGCCCATCCGCCACTGATCGACCACCACCCAGGTGCCGAGCCGACGCGTGACCAGCGGCCGGTCGGGCCGGGTCTGGGGGAGCGCCGTCGAGGCGGGCGCGAGCACCCACCCCACGCGCAGCCCGACGGAGGCCCCGGCGTGCTCGAGCGCGTCGGACCAGCTCAACCCGGGGGTGGCAGCGAGGGCCTGGTAGGCGGCCTCACGCGCCTCACGCATCGCACCCGGCGAAGCCTGGCTCGGCCCGAGGGCGACCAGCAACTCGGCCAGTTGGTCTTCAGTCGGCGGGGCCTCGGACCGGGCGCGGGCGATCGGGTCGGACATCGAACCTCCGGATCTCTCCTACCTCTGATCTAAAATACATGACAAATATTTCGTGTGATCAGTTTCGCGAAAGATATGTGGAGTGATAGCGTAGGCATATGGCACGAGGGGCCCCATGTCACAGTCAGCCTGGACCTTCCTAACCAACCACGCCCACGTGCTGCTCTGCATCGCGCGAGACCCTGACATTCGTCTGCGCGACGCCGCTCGAGCGGTCGGCATCACCGAGCGCGCCGTGCAGCGCATCGTCCACGAGCTGGCAGAAGACGGCTTCGTCGAGATCAGCCGCGAGGGCCGGCGCAACCACTACGCCGTGCGGCCCGATCTGCACCTGCGCCACCCCATCGAATCCCACCGCACGGTCGCCGATCTCATCGCGCTCGTGGCCCTCCGCCCCGATCCGTCGGAGCCCTGAGCCGTCGGAGCCCTGAGCCGTCGGAGCCCCGAGCCGTAGGAGACCTGAGCCCAGACGCGCGACGGCCCCGCCTCGAGAGGCAGGGCCGCCAGGATTGGTGGGCTGTGAGGG
>JBDQIL010000427.1:0-4874 GCA_040264415.1 Myxococcota bacterium | reverse complement strand
GAGCCCGGCCTCAGACGGGCGCGATGAGCTGCCCACCGAGGCCCGAGGCTTGCTGTCGCTGCCCCGACTCGACGAAGAGCCGCTGCCGCCCCTCGACGACGACGCCCCCACCGACCTCAGCCTGCTGCCGCCGCCGATGGCGCGCCTGCAGGCGCTCCGGCGCCACCGTGACCTCGAGGGTCAGAGCTGACGCGGGCGCGCGACGCGCTCCGGAGTGATCGCCCACCACCCCCGCGCCAGCCGGGGGCCGAAGCCCAGTCGCTCGGCGCCGCGCCCGAAGTCGCGCACCGACTGCAGGTCGAGCTGGCGCCCGAGGGCGAAGGGGGCGGTGCGGCCTTCGACGGCCAAGACCAAGGGCTCGACCAGACAGGCGAAGACCTGCTGGGGGCCATAGCCGGAGATGAGGTGGTAGAGGCGACCCCAGAAGCCACGCTCCCACCCGGGTGGCAGTGACAGGGCCTCGCCGGCGAGCTCGACCACCCCCGGCGGCCGCTGGCCCGTGAAGGTCGCAGGGATCGCCACATCGACCACCCCGGCGCCGGGGCGCAGGGCCGAGGCGGGCGCCATGGCGCCGGTGGGCCCTGCGCCGACCACGAGGTCGCTGCCCGCAGCCGCAGCTGCGGGGCCGTCGGCCACCGTGACGCGGTCACCCTGGACCGCGCGCGCGGCCCGCCGGTTGTCGAGTCGCACCGCCTCGCCGTCGGCCGCGAGCAAGGCCGCGACCGCCGCTCCGACGGGCGACCGCGCGGGTGTTCTGCCACAGCGCCCAGGCGGTCGCGGCCCCGCCCGTGGTGACGGGCTCGGGCACCTGCTCTGCGAGGGCCGTGCCCCGCCCCGCGACCACCGCGCAGAGGCTCCCGAGGCCGACCGCCCCCAGCGAGCCGCCGCGGTCGGCCGCCCAGGCCCGCGCGAGCGCGGCGCCGCGCATCATGCGGCGCATGGCGCGGTCTTGGTCTTCGAGCATCTGCTGCGGGTCGAGGGCCGCGCCGATGATGACGCCCTCGGCGTGGCCCGCGAGCCCGAGGGTGCACAGCGGGAACACGGCGTCGAAGGCGGTGCCGTCGGTCAGGCCGGCCGCCAGGATGGGGCGGCCGCCGCGGAACCCCATCACCAGGCGGTGGAGGGGGGCGAGAGAGTGCACGAGGAAGGTGAAGCGGGGGAGGGGACGCGAGGGCTCTTCGCCGGTGGCCTCCGCCCGGTCTGCGTGCCCCCCGCTGCGCGGGCCGGGGCCTGGCGCGCTCAGCCTTCCTTCTCGGCGAGCAGGTGCAGCACGAGGTTGTAGAAGGTCGCGACCCGGAAGAGCTCTGCGACCTCGACCACCCGCATCTCCTCCTTGAATTCACCCGGCGGGACCTCCGGCATGGCCTGCATGAGGCGCGCGCGGGCCGCCGGCGTGAGCACGCCGCCGACCTCGTAGGCCTCGTCTGCGCCCATGTCGTTCTTCGCGGCGTCTTCGATGCCCCCGCGGGGGATCTTGATGTCGAAGGCGCGCTCGAGCCGGAAGGCGATGTCGAGGAAGTCGAGGCTCTCGGCGTCGAGCTCTTCGATGATCTTGTGGCCCGGCTCGACCTCGTCGTCGTCCAGACCCAAGGCCTCGGCGAAGGCGGTGCGGACCTTGGGCCACACGTCGGGGTCGAGGGCGGCGGCGTCGTCGAGTGCCTCGTGCGTGAGGTAGCCGGTGGGGGCGGCGCTCATGGGGTCTCCAGGGTGCGGGTCGGGGAGGATACCGTGAGACTGAACGGTCGCTCAGTCCGCCGATGCTCCTTTGCAACAAGCTCACGGGAGCTCGGCCCGCAGCGTCCACCCGTGCCCGCCCCTCATTGGGTACGGTGAGAGCCCTCCCGGAGCCTTGATGGACACCAGCGTCTCGTCCCCCTTCCTCGTCCCCTTCGACGGCGGCTTTCGCGTGCGCGACGCCCCCACCACGCCGCCGCGCGGTGCGCCCGGCAAGCGAGAGCTGAAGGAGGCGCTGCAGGACCGAATTCTGCGCTTGCGCGAGCTGCAGCGTCGCCTCTACGCCGAGGACCGTCGCAGCCTGTTGGTGGTGTTCCAGGCCCTCGACGCAGCGGGCAAAGACGGCACCGTGCGCGCCGTGATGAGCGGCGTCAACCCGGCCGGTTGCCAGGTCTTCTCGTTTCGGCGTCCGTCCTCGGAGGAGCTCGACCACGACTTTTTGTGGCGCACGACCAAGGCGCTCCCTCGGCGCGGCAACATCGGGATCTTCAACCGCTCGTACTACGAGGAGGTGCTGGTGGTCAGGGTTCACCCGGGGATCCTGCAGCACCAGCGCGTGCCGGTGCCCGACGATCTGAGCGAGCTGTGGGAGCAGCGCCTCGCCGCCATCGCGGCGCATGAGGCGCACCTCGCCCGACAGGGCACGACGGTGGTGAAGTTCTTCCTTCACGTCAGCGCCGACGAGCAGCGCCGACGCTTGATCAAGCGCATCGATGATCCGGATCGAAACTGGAAGTTCGAAGGGGGCGACGTGGACGAGCGGCGCCATCGCCCGGCCTACCTGAGCGCCTTCGAGGCGGCCCTCAACGCCACCAGCCGCCCGCACGCGCCCTGGTACGCCGTCCCCGCCGACGACAAGCACTTCATGCGACTGCAGGTGGCCGACGTGCTGGTGCGGACCCTCGACCACATGGACCCGCGGTACCCGACCGTGGGGCACGACCGGGTGGCCGAGCTGCAGGGCTTTCGCCAGCGGCTCGAGTCCGAGGTCGTGACCGACGTCGAGCCCCCGGTCGCCCCCTGAGGGTGCGGCGCGGGGCGTCCGGCTGCTACTCGACGATGGTGGCTTCGCCGAACCAGTAGTTGGTCGCGTAGTACGTCTGCTCGTTGTACTCGTAGGCGTAGTCGACGAAGCCGGTGTGCCAGGTCACGGGCCCCGGTCCCCCCGAGAAGTCCGAGTAGGCGAAGGGCTCCCAGCCGCCGCCCCCCGAGTAGTAGTACATCAGACGGGGCTCACCGCCGTAGTCGGTGGTGAAGCCGTAGATGAGGCGCACGTCTGCGGCCAGGGCGTCGCAGGTGCCGTCGTCGAAGGAGGACGCGGAGTCGTAGGTGGACGCGACGTCGAAGACGTAGGTGCACGAGGGGCAGCTGTCGTCGCTGATCAACGCGGCCTCGTGGAAGAAGCGTAGGACGCAGTTGGGGTCTTCGGTCGAGGCGGAGTAGCCATACGAGAAGAACTCGACGCCGGTGTAGCCGGGGCCGGCTCCGCCATCGGTGCCGTCGGTCCCGTCGGTCCCGTCGGTCCCGTCGGTCCCGTCGGTCCCGTCGGTCCCGTCGGTGCCATCGGTCCCGTCCGCGCCATCGGCGCCGTCGGCCCCGTCGGCCCAATCCGCGCCGTCGGCCCCGTCCGTACCGTCGCCGAAGTCGTCATCGTCATCGTCATCGTCTGCCTTGTCGAAGCAGCCGACGGCGAGAGACAGGGCGAGGACGGTGGCGATGGCGCGGGTCATGGGGGCTCCGGGCGTTCGGGCGACGCCGTAGCATCCCATGGCGGCGCCGACAGGGCGATCGGTCCTCCGACCGCCTCGCGGGATCGGGTCCATGCGTGGCGGGGCTGGCCGTCGAGATCGAGCACCCACACGGTCATCGTCTCGGGCTGAACGTCGACCACGGCGAAGCCGAAGCGCGACAGGGAGAAGGCGGGCATGCCGCGGGGGTGGGGCGCTTGGCAGGCTGCTTGGTCGGACGCGGGGGCCCCGGGGCCGCACGATGGGTGGGCGCGCAGCTTCGAGCCGGCGCCGCTGGTGAGGGCGAGCACCGGCCGCTCGGGTCCGCCGAGAGCGGGCCCGCCGTCAGCGGTGCGGGCGTCGTAGGCGCCCACCTGCAGGGTGTGGGCGTGTCCATTCGCCCAGAGGTGCGGGTGGAGGTCTTCGTCCACCAGCCACCGTCCGGGGGGAGGAGGCTCCCAGGGCCCCTCGCGCAGCTTCTCGAACGCAGCGCGCAGCTCGTGGTGGGCCGCGATGAGCACCCAGTCACCGTCTGCCGCTGCGTCGCGGACCGCGCGCGCGGGGAGGCGCTCCTGCCGGCGGAGGTTGCTGTTCAACACGACGACCGAGGCCAGCCCGTGATCGACCCGCGCCTGCGCAGCGGGCAGGCGCACGTGGGCGCGCGCCTCGGCGTAGCGCTCCAGGCAGCGCAGGCGCGCGGGGCTGACGCGGGTGTGGCCCAGGTCGTGGTTGCCGAGCACCAGCCACACCGGCGCGCCCAGGTCGCCGTAGAGGTCGCCGATGGCGCGATCGAGGGTGCGGGCCGCCGCGCCCGCCGGGCGCCGGCAGCGGGGGGCCATGGGGTAGACGAGGTCGCCCAGCGCGTAGATGGCGTCGGGGCGCACGGCGGCGATGGACGCCCGCAGGCGGTCGCGCTCCGGCGCCGTGATCGCGCAGTCCGCGGCCGCCGATCCGTCGCTGCGGTACGAGCAGCCACGACCGGTCGGCGCCTGCCCGCTGTCGCCCACGAAGACCAGCCGCGCCCGCGCGGGGTCACGGGAGGGCGCGGCGACCTGCGCCACCGCGCCGGGGCGGGGCGCCGCGAGGGCAGCGGAGAGCATCAGCCAGAGCATCCCGGTCTCCGAGGGTGGGGCATGGCGTCGCCGTGAGAGGATGACCCAGTGACCCGTAGCCGCGCCAGCCTGGTCCTGCTCTACGGCCTGTCCGGCGCGGTCGGCCTGGCCTGGCAGGTCGTGCAGGTGCGGGCTTTCGTCCCGGTCTTCGGCGCGGGGGCCGAGGCCATCGCCGCGGTCACCGCGTGCTTCTTGGGCGGTCTGGGCGTGGGGGGCGCGCTGGCTCCCCGGCTGCTGCGCCGCGCGCGACCGCTCGTCGCCTACGGCGCGCTCGAGATCGCGGTCGGGCTGTGGGGCGCCG
>JBDQIL010000426.1:0-4876 GCA_040264415.1 Myxococcota bacterium | reverse complement strand
GCCCATACCGCGCGTCGGTGGTGAAGTCGGCGTGGCTGGGCCGGTAGAGGTGGCGGAAGGGCGCGTAGGCTGACGGGTCGGCGTCTTTGTTGCGCACCATCAAGGCCAACGGCGAGCCCAGCGTGCGGCCCTGCTCGTCGAGGCCGCTCAGCACCTCAGCGCAGTCGGGCTCCTTCCGGTTGGTGACCAGCCGGCTCTGGCCCGGGCGGCGGCGATCGAGGTCGGCCTGCACCGCGCCCAGGTCGAGCGGGAGCCCGGGGGGGCAGCCGTCGATGACGACGCCGAGGCCGCCGCCGTGGCTCTCGCCGAAGGTGGTGACGCGGAAGAGGTGGCCGAAGGTCGAACCCATGGTCTTCGCCGTAGCCTGATCCTCGCGGGGCCGCGCGCTACCCTGCGGGTGGAGGAGCCATGCCCGCCGCCCTGCCGCCGCCGCTCGCCGTGGTGGTCCCCACCTGGTCCGCCGGGCCCCTGCTCGCCCGCTGCGTGGCCTCGCTCGGCGGCGACCACCCGCCCGCGCGCGTGCGCGTGGTGGTCTCGAACCCGGCCCCAGGGGCCCTCCCAAGCGGCGTCGAGCTCGACCACCCCGGCCACCGGATGCACTTCGCCGAGGCCGCCAACCGGGGCCTGCGCGCCGTCGCCGGCCACGACGTCCTGCTGCTCAACGACGACGCCGCCCTCGCGCCAGGCGCCCTCGACGCCCTGCGCGCGGCCCGCGCCGCGGGCGGCCCCGGCATCTACCAGCCCCGCGTCACCCTGGACGACGGCACGAATCGAATCGACAACCTCGGCCACAACCTGTTCTTCGACGGCTTCAACGTGGCTCGCGGCCGGGGCCACCCCGACGCCTGCCCGCCCGCGGGCGCCGAGGTGGGGGCCTTCTCGGGTGCGGCGGCGTGGCTGTCCGCCGAGGTGCTCGACGCCGTTGGCCTCTTCGACGAAGACTTCGAGGCGTTTGGAGAAGACCTCGACCTCTCGCTGCGCGCGCGCCGCGCCGGCTTCGCCATCCGCGCGGTCCCGCAGGCCCAGGTCTGGCACCGCCTCGGCGCGAGCTACGGGCGCGCCGGCGCCCGGAAGGTGCATCGGGTGGAGCGAAACCGGGTGCGCGCCGCCGTGCGCAGCCTGCCGCGGACCGCGCTGTTGAGCCTGCCGGTGTGGACCGCCTGGCGGCTCACGCTCACTGGCGGCGCCGCGGCGGCCGGCCGGGGGGTGGGCGCGGGGGTGGGGCCGCTCGGCGCGTTGGCCGCCCTGAGCGGCGCCGCAGCCGGCCTGTGGGGGGCCCCCGACGCCTGGCGCAAGCGACGCGCCGACCGCCCCGGATGGCAGGTGCGCGAGGCCGCCATGTGGGGGCAGCTGTGGCGCCACCGCGCCCGCCCCTCCGACCTGTGGGGGCGGCTGTGAGCGCGCCGGTCCCGGCCGGCACCTTCGTGGTGGTGCCCTGCTACGGCAACCCCGACGCCGCAACCCGGGTCGCGGCGTCCCTCCCGGCCGACCTCCTGCCCCGCACCCTCTTCATCGACGATGGCAGCGACCCGCCGCTCGACCTGCCGGGCGTGCGCTGGCTGCGCCACCCGTCGAACCGCGGCTATGGCGGCGCCCAGAAGACCGGCTACGCGCGCGCGCTGGCCGAGGGCGCCGAGCGGGTGGTGCTGCTGCACGGCGACGCCCAGTACCCCACCGGGCCCACCCTCGGGCTCGCCACCGCCCTGGTCGAGACCGGCGCAGCGGCGGCCCTGGGCTCGCGCTTCGCCACCCACCAGGGCGCCGGCATCCCCTGGTGGCGCGGCTGGGGCAACCGGGGCCTGACCTGGGCCGCCAACCTGCGCTTCGGGGTCACCCACTCCGAGCTGCACAGCGGCGCCCGCGCCTTCTCGGCCGACGCCCTGCGGGCGCTCCCCATCGACCGCATGTCCGACGACTACATCTTCGACCACCAGGCCCTGAGCGCGCTCCTCGCCGCCGGCCTGCCGGTGGTCGAGCGCCCCCTGCAGGCCCGCTACGATGACGGCGTGCAGAGCATCCCCTTCGGCCGCGCGGTTCGCTACGGCCTGGGCTGTCTGGGCACCCTCGCCCGCCCCCTCCCCTTGCAGGGCCGCCTCGGAGGCCGAAACCCTAGAAAATGACCTTGCATGGGGGGTTGACATGACAATACCCTGGGGGCGTCCACGATGGCGCCCCCGGGAGCCCTGCGATGAACGTCTGGCAGCACTGGCAGCGCTTCACGGCCGAGGCCTCCGGGCCTGCGACCGGCCTGAGCCCGGCTGAGCAGGTCGCCCTGCGTTGGGGCGAGGGCGCGACCCCCCTCGGCGGCCGCTGGGGCGCGCTCCTCGAGTGCCTCCCTGACGTCGGCCGCATGCGCTGGCGCGTCGAGAACGCCTTGGGCTCGCTCGAGGTGGCCGGGAGCCTCGACGAGGTGGACGCCACCCCCCGCACCGCCATCGGCCGCGGCCCGGGCCTCGAGCTCCGGCTGCTGCTGAGCCGCTGGGCGTGGGCCTTCGCGGTCGACGTCGAACCCCACCGCGGCCTGCGCTCCAGCCTCCGCGCCTTCGATGACCGCGGCACCGAGCTGCTGCGCGCCGATCTGGTCGCCGACAGCGACTACCTTCCCTACGCCCACATGCTCAGCTCGTTCCGCAACCCCGACCTGTCCTGGACCATGCCGGTCGAGCCCCCCGCGCGGACCGGCCCCTACGAGACGCGCGGCGTCATCGCCACCGTGGCGGTGCTCGACGCCTGGTCGGCCATGCAGACCAGCGGCGACTTCTTCCGCCTCCTGCGCACCTTCGAGCTGTCGCGGCCCGCGGCCTACCGACAGGTCGAGGGCACCTTCACCCGCCGGCTGCCCGCGTCGGCCACCGGGCTGCTGCTCGAGGCGCTCGCCGGCGCCGAGGTTCCGCTCGCCCTCCGCTTCGCGAGCCGCGGCGCCATCCTGGTGCACCGCGGGATCGTGGAGCGGGTCTGCACCGCAGGCAACGCCCTGTGCGTGCTCGACCCCGGCGTCCGGCTCGAGCTCGACCTCGCCCGCGCGGCGGAGTGCTGGCTGGTGCGCCGCCCCGACACCTGCGGCGAGCGCATCTCGCTCGAGCTGCTCGACGCCCGAGGCGACGCCATCGTCACGCTGCGCGACGCCCGCGCCGACCACGAGCCGCCCGACCCGCGCTGGCTCGCCGTGGCAGAGGCGCTGTAGCCCCCGCTGCGCTCACTCGGTCGCCTGTCGCAGCCGCTTCACCCGCAGCCGGGCGTCGCGACGCAGGTCGGCCTCCCGCTCGCGCCGCACCGCCTCGGGGTCGGCGGCGGTGTCGAGGCCCGGGACCCTCCGCCCGCGCCCCTGGTCGTCGAGCGCCACGAAGGTGAGGTAGGCCGAGCAGCAATGCTCCCGCTCACCGGTGCTGACGTCCTCGGCGTCGACCCGCACCCCCACCTCCATGCTGGTGTTCCAGGCGCGGTTCACGGTGGCCTGCAAGACCACCACCATTCCGCGCCGGATGGGCCGCAAGAAGTGCAGCTGGTCCATCGACGCCGTGACCACCGGACCGCAGACGAAGCGCTGGGCGGCCACCGCCGCGCAGATGTCGACCCAGGCCGCGATCTGACCCCCGAAGGCGGTGCCCAGGGCGTTGGTGTTGCCGGGCAGCACCAGCTGGGTCATCTCGGTGCGGGTCTTCGCCGGGCGCACGCGCGGTGCGCTCGCGGTGGTCTCAGAGGGGCTCATGTCAGGCTCCGGTGGGAGGGATAGAGGCTGCCTCGCGCAGGGCGGCGCCGAGCCGCGCCCCCCGCAGCTGTCCAGCGAGCTCGGCCAAGAGGTTGACGGCCTCGCTCGGCCCGGCCTCGATCACGGGCCGGAGCAGGGCGCCCGCGGCGCCCACGGCCGCGCCAGACACCGCGGGCGCGCGCCCCATCGCGACGAGCTGCGCGTGGATGTCGCGGTTGCGTCGATAGAGCGCCAAGGGGGCCCGCGGGTGGGAGTGCAGCAGCGGCGCCATCGGCGCGTAGCCGACGTGTCGGTCGCGGCTCCACCACGCGTCTTCGGCGATGGGCACGTCGGGCAGGGGGTGGCGCCGCAGCGTCTCGGTGCGGTGCAGCGTGCCCACGTGGTCGGCCTGCGGGGCGGTGTGCACCTTGTGCCCCGGCGGGGTCCAGTCGCGCAGGCGGGCCCGCGTGACCGGGTCGGCGTCGGGCCAGGGGATCTGTCGCGCGACCATCGCCTCGAAGGGGCTGTCCTCCAGGGCCTCGATGAGCACGCGCAGGAACCCTCGCCCCAACGGGATCGCGTCGTCCACCGTGAAGAAGGTGAAGGGGGTGCGGACCCGACGCACCGCGGCCTGGCGGGTCGCGCCGTGCCCCTGCCAGCGCTCCCGCACCAGCCGCGCACCCGGTGCCTGAACCGGCCCCTCCGGCCCATTCGAGATGACCAGCACCTCGACCGGGACGTCCTGGTTCAAGAAGCCCGCGAGCCCCAACGGCACCCGGCGGTGCGTGGGGATCACCACGGTCACCGCGGGCGCAGGCTCGGCGTGGGCGTCGCCGGCGGGCGCCGCGAAGGCCTCCAGCGCGCGCTGATCGGCCAGCTCGGTCGCGCGCGCGGTGTCGAAGAGCGGCGCCAGCTCGTCGAGTCGCATGCCGCGTGGGGCCGGCTCATTGAGATCGAGCGCGACCCGCGCGCCCTCCCGCAGCGCCGACGCCAGCCGGGTGAGGCTCGCGCGGTCCAGGCCGGTGAGGCGCACGGGGGTGTCGCTTCGGGGTGTCATCCCGCTCCCAGGTCTGCGCTGCCGCCGCCAGCGTGGCGACCGCTCTGCCGTCCGGCTAACCCTGCCCGTCTGCGGGCCACCAGGGTCCGCCCGGCTCCCCTCCGCCAACTGGCCCCCCCAGCCTGCTATGG
>JBDQIL010000425.1:0-4898 GCA_040264415.1 Myxococcota bacterium | reverse complement strand
GTAGAGCGCGGCGCCGAGACCGGCCCAGTCGCCCAACTGGCTGCCGCCGCCGGCCTCGAACCGGAGCTGTCCGTCCCCCGCGAGGGCGCGCTGGATGGCGACCCAGGCCTCGGGCCCTTGGACCCCGCCGACGGCCAAGGAGAAGTGGGTGGTGCCAGCGGTCGAGGTCAGGACCAGCGTGCCGCTGCGGCGGCGCGCCCAGAGCTGCGCGAGCAACGCGACGTTGCGAAGGGCGGACGGCGCCTGGGTGCCCTGCGAGCGCGCGATGTGGCGGGAGAGGCCAGCCAATGGGTCAGCGTCGGCCGACGGCGCCCCGTAGCGCCGCACCGTGTCGGCCAGATCGAACAGTGAGAACGGCTTCTGGATGACGTCCACAGCAGACAGCGCGTCTTGTAGCTGCATCACCCGGGGCTCGCGACGCGAGCCGGCCGTGGACAGCAGGACGGTGGTGCCGACCGGCAGCAAGCCGCGAAAGGACGCCGCATCGGCGTTGTCGAGCAGGGTGATGTCGACCAGCGCGACGTCGGGCCGCGCGGCCCCGAGGCCGCGAATGTCGAGCAGGCTCTGCGCGACGTGAACCGAGAAGCCCTCGCCCTCTAGGGTGGAGCGCACCAGCGCGCACAGCCGGCTGTCGCGCTCGAGGATGAGGACGCGGAGAGAGGGGGGTGACATAGCAGCAGTCTCCCGATGGCAGCATCGCGCTGTCCGCTTAATCCTAATCCGATGACCGGCGGCGTCGGCTACCCATCGGACGCTGCCCTCTCGACCTGAGCGTCATGCCCTCCTCTCCCCTGCCCCTCTTCGGCCTCTTCGGCCTCTACGGCATGGCCGACGCCTCCGCCGGAGACCCGCTCGAGCTCGGCGCCTGGCTGATTGATCGGGGCGTCTGTGTCGTGCAGGTCCGGGCCAAGCGGGCGGCGAGGCGTGAGCTGGTCGAGGTGGCCCGCGCGCTGGTGGCGCATGCAGCAGGCACCCGCACCCGCGTCTTGGTCAACGATGACCCGGTCGCCGCAGCGCGTGCTGGCGCCCATGGGGTCCACCTCGGCCAAGACGACGGCGACGTCAGCGCGGCGCGGGCCCTGCTGGGGCCCGACGCCTGGATCGGGCGCAGCACCCACGACCTCGACCAGGTCCGGGCGGCATCGGGCGTGGACTACCTGGGCTTCGGACCGGTCTTCGAGACACAGACGAAGGCCGCAGCCGGTGACGCCCGCGGAACCGCCCGGCTGGCCGAGGCGGTCGCGGCCACTCCGCTCCCCGTCGTGGCGATCGGCGGGATCACGGCCGCCCGCCTTCCAGCGGTCGAGGCCACCGGCGTGGCGGCCTGGGCGGTGGTCTCTGGCTTGTGGGGGGCGAGCGATCGCGGCGCCACCTTCTCGGCGCTGATGGGCTCCGCGACGCCCTTGACGTGACGCCTCTCGACGGACTACTCATGTCAAGAGCATCGCGTGGCCCGCCGCCACGCCACGCTGTCGGAGGCCCCATGCGCCGCATCCTGCTCGTCGCCGCCCTGTTCGGCTCCTCCCCTGCCTTCGCCGGCAAGGGCCTGTTCAAGCGCGCCGACCGCGCCCCAGTCGAGACCGCGCCCGCGGTCGAGCCCGCCGAGGGCTCCCTCTGGGACTACATCGAGGAGATCGAAGGGAGCGTGCCCGCAGACGAGGCGGTCGCTCCGAGCGAAGAGCTCGACGCCGAGCGCACCGCAGAGCGCTCCTTCCTCGCGACCGGCGGGCCGAGCACCGCGTCCCTCGACATCTACGAAGACCCAGAGGGCGCCACCGCAGACGACCCCCTCCACTTGCGCAAGATCGACCCCTCCGAGTTCGACATCCCCATCGTCGTCAACGACGACGTCATCCGGTGGATGAACTACTTCACGGGCTCAGGCCGGAAGTACTACGCCAAGTGGCTCGGGCGCTCGACCCGCTACCGGCCGATGATGTACGAGAAGCTCGATGCTGCGGGCCTCCCCCGCGACCTCGTGTACCTCAGCATGATCGAGAGCGGCTACGCGACCCACGCCTACAGCCGCGCGGCGGCGGTGGGGCTCTGGCAGTTCATCACGCCCACCGGGCGCGAGTGGGACATGCGGGTGGACTGGTGGGTGGACGAGCGTCGCGACCCCGAGCTCGCGACCGAAGCCGCGACCCGCTTCCTCGGCCACCTGCACAAGAAGTTCGGCCACTGGTACCTCGCGTGGGCGGCCTACAATGGCGGGCCCGGGCGGGTCGGGCGCGCCATCGATCGGCACGGCAGCAAGGACTTCTGGGAGCTGGTGGAGAAGAACGCCTTCCCGGGAGAGACCGACAACTACGTGCCCAAGCTGCTCGCCGCCGCCATCATCGGCAAGCACCCGGAGCGCTACGGCTTCACGGGCATCGAGTTCCAAGACCGTCTCGTCTACGACACGGTCAAGGTGGGTCCGAACGTGGGCATCGACGTGCTCGCTCGGTGCGCAGGGGTCAGCCAGGAGGAGTTCCAGGCGCTCAACCCGCACCTGCGGCGCTGGGCGCTCCCCCCCGACGGCGACGACTACACCATCCGAGTGCCGCTCGAGACCGGGCGGACCTTCCTCGCCGCGCTCGACAAGGTCCCCCCGAGCGAGCGCTTGACCTACCGTCGGTACAAGGTCGCCCGCGGAGACACCCTTGGGGTCATCGCCGCGCGCCACGGCGTGTCGGTGAACGACATCACCCGCTTCAACCGCATCAAGAACGCCAACCAGATCTACGTCGGGATGGAGCTGGTCATCCCTGCGCCGGGCGCGAGCCCCCCGCCGTCGGCGCTGGCGTCGACCGCCGGCTCCTCGCCGGCCGCGAAGCCCAAGGCGCGGAAGTCCACCCACACGGTGGGCCGAGGCGAGGCCCTCTCGACCATCGCCCGCAAGTATGGCGTCTCGACCGCTGACCTGAAGCGCTGGAATCGGATCTCCGACGCGAACCACATCCAGGCGGGCCAGCGGCTGATCGTCTACACGTCGTCTTCGACCTGGCAGACCGTCACCGTGAAGCGCGGCGACAGCCTGGGCCGCATCGCACAGCGGAATGGCTGCACCGTCGCAGACTTGAAGAGCTGGAACGGCCTGCGAAGCTCGACGATCCACCCCGGCCAGAAGCTCAAGGTCCGCCGGTAGACGGCCCGGGCGGCGAGCGGTGCGATAGGGCCGTCCCGCCCCCAGGCACGGAGCGCGGCCATGCTGTCGGTCGAAGAAGCCCTCGAGCGATGTCTGTCGGTCGAGATCCCCGTGCGCACCGAGCCGGTGCCGCTGCGGCTGGCCCACGGCCGCGTGCTCGCCGAGCCCGTGGTCGCCCATCACCCGCTGCCCCCCTGGGACAACAGCGCGATGGATGGCTACGCCGTGCGGTCGGCCGACACGTCGCTGGGCGCGACCCGCGCCCGACAGCCAGGCTGCGACGACGGCGGGGCGCGCCCCACCGATGGGGTGGTGCTGCGGGTGGCGCAGACCATCCCTGCGGGCTCGGCGCCAGCCGGGCCGGTCGCGTCGGGCACCTGTGCCCGCATCTTCACGGGCGCCCCGATGCCGCCGGGCGCCGACGCGGTGGTGATGCAGGAGAACACGGCGCCGGCGGGCGACGGGCAGGTGCAGGTCCTCGGCGCCGCCCAAGCTGGGCAGCACGTCCGGCGGGCGGGCGAAGACCTCTCGGTGGGCGACATCGCGCTGAAGCCCGGGCAGCGCCTCACGCCCGCGCGGGTGGGGCTCTGCGCGGCGCTCGGCAAAGATCAGGTGGTGGTCGCGCGGCGTCCCCGGGTCGCCATCCTCGCGACCGGCGACGAGATCGTGCGCCCCGGAGAGCCCCTCGGCCCCGGTCAGATCTGGTCGAGCAACACCGCGACCCTCATGGGCATGGTGGCCGAGGCCGGGGGCGAGCCCATCGACTGCGGTGTGGCGCCCGACGACCTCTCCGGCACCCGTGAGGCCTTCCAGCGCGCCCTCGACGTCGCCCCGGATCTGCTCATCAGCACGGGCGGCGTGAGCGTCGGGGACTTCGACGTGGTCCGCGATGCGATGGTCGAGGTCGGCGCTGAGATGTCGTTCTGGAAGGTGGCGGTGAAGCCCGGAAAGCCGCTCGCGTTCGGCGTCATCGGGGGCGTCCCGGCCTTCGGGCTGCCCGGCAACCCGGTGTCGTGCGCTGTGGGCTTCCTGCAGTTCGTGCGCCCGGTGATCCGACGGGCCCAAGGCGACCCCTCGCCCTTCCTCGCCGTGCTCGAGGCCGTGCTCGTCGACCCCATCCGCAAGCGGCCCGGGCGCGCCGAGCTCGTCCGCGTGCGGCTCGAACACCACGGAGGCCGCATCGAGGCGCACCTCTCCGGTCCCCAGGGATCCGGACGCCCCACGAGCCTCGCGCGGGCGCACGGCTTGGTGCTGCTCGGCGCCCAGGCGTCCTCCGCGGAGGTGGGAGACCGCGTGCCGGTCCAGATCTTCGACCCGAGCTTCCTGTCATCGGCCGACGCAGGCTATCGCTGGGGAGGCCGGCGCCCGTGACGTCTCGCGCGGCCGTGGCGGGGCTCGTGCTGACTGGGGGGCGCTCCCGTCGAATGGGCCGCGACAAGGCCGAGCTGCGCATCGGTGGCGTGGCCATGGCCGCTCGCGTCGCCCGCGCGGTGCAAGCGGCAGGCTGCGCGCCGGTGCGGCTCGTCGGCGGCCCCGTGACGCGGCGTCAGCTGGGCTGGGACCACATCCCCGATCCGGACGACGGGACCGGCCACCCGCTCTGGGGAATCGTCGCGGGCCTGCGCGCCAGCCAGACCGCCCTGGCGCTCGTGGCAGCCTGTGATCTCGTGGGCGTCGAGGCCGGTGACCTCCGCCAGATGCTGGCCGTGGGCGGCCCCTGTGTGGCGTCGGGCGCTGGACGGGATCACCCGTTGTTGGCGGTCTATCC
>JBDQIL010000424.1:0-4901 GCA_040264415.1 Myxococcota bacterium | reverse complement strand
TCCATGACCGTGTCACCGGGCGCCAGCGACCCGACGGACTGCATCCAGTTCATCGAGTAGTCGCCGCTGGCGTAGTTGTAGTCGCTGGGGGAGAGGTCGGCGTCCTGAATCCAGCTGCTGCTGTGGCCGAGGGTGGCGTTGTCGGGGTCGCAGGGAGCGTAGCCGAAGGCCACACCCGAGGATGGCCCGACGCTCACGGTCCAGTCGGACACCCCGTCGCCGTCGAGGTCGTCCACATCGTTGTAAGTGGAGTATCCACCGCCGATGTTCACATCCTGGTCCGGGTCGACGGCGACCTGAAAGCGCAGGTTGGAGATGGTGGATGAGCCAGCGTTGTGGAAGATGATCTGCTGGGAGATGACGGTGCCGCCCACTTCCCAGTACTCAATCTTTGTGATCTCCAGGTCGCCCGCGTCGTATTCGTAGGCCGAGATCAGCATGGTGGACGTGGACTGGTCGGACTCGGAGACCACCGTCATGTTGATGCTGGAGGTGGACGTGGCGGAGTAATTGTAGGCCCCGCCCTGGTCGTACTCGATCTGGAAGTGGGCCCACGGGGTGCCGGGATAGGTGGCATCTTGCGAAGTGCCACTGGTGGTGGTGTAGATGAGCCCCTGCCCGGTGGAGCTCCAGTTCCACATCCCGTTGTCGCCGTAGTTGACCTCGATGTAGTCGCCGATGAGGGTTTGGCCGGCAAAGGCGGTGTTCCCTGTGGCGCAGAGCAGGGCCAGCACCCCGATCGCTGGGAGTCGTCGTTGATTCATGGTTGCTCCGGAGACGAGCGTGCTGCGCTCGCAGTCTCTTGGGTGCCGCAGGTAGAAAGTACACGGAAAACCCGCGCGAGATCAACCGCTTGGGCCCACTTCTTGTGCGAAGTGGGCCACAAACTTCGGTGGATCTCGTATGGCGGCGCCAGCCGATTCGACCGGGGAGCCGCATCCGGTGGATTCCGGTGGATTTGCTGCGGATGGCGTCGGTTCGGGTTCAGTCCCGGCGCCGCCGCAGTCCGCCCAGCCCGAGGGTGAGCAGGGCGAGGAAGCCGAGACCCGCGCTGGACTTGGTGCCGCCACAGACCGCCCCGCCACCGCCGGACGCGCCGCTGAGGGCATCGCCCCCGAGACCGGAGTCGGCCGAGAGCCCGGAGGTGCTCTCTTCCAGCTCGTTGCAGTCGTCGTCGAAGCCACCGCCGCCCGGGTACACATCCGGGTCGGTGTCGTCGCAGTCTTCCTCCACGGTGTAGCCGTCGAGGTCCTGGTCGTCGTCGTTGTCGTCGCAGTCCTGGTCGACGCCGTCGTACCAGACCTCGTCTGCGAGGCTGCTGCGCGTGGGGTCGAGGTCGTCACAGTCGCCGCCGCCGTGGGCGGCGCTGTCGTCGCCGTCGCGATCCTGGTCGAAGTCGGAGGCGCCGTCACAGTCTTGATCGACGCCGTCGTACCAGGCGTCGTCGGCGCCGGGGTGGACCGTGGGGTCGTCGTCGTCGCAGTCGTCGCCGCTGAAGCGATCCGAGCCGTAGCCGTCGCCGTCGTCGTCGATGCGCACGCGGACGGTGAGGCCGACCGCGCCGACCTCGCGGCCCCACGCGTCGGTGACCGCGACCCGGCCGCTGTAGTCGTCCCACTCGTCGGGCGACACGGTGACCTCGAACGTGGCGTACTCGCCCGGCTCGATCGTCGCCGACCCGGGCTCGAGGGCGAAGCCGTCGGGGCGAGAGACCTCGAGCGTGGTGGTGATCTCGACCGGGTCGCGCTCGCGGTTCAGCACGCCGAAGGTGTCGGAGGCCGCGTCGCCGACGAAGACCTCGCCAAAGTCGAGGTTGGCGGGACCTGCGAGGAGATCCTGAAGCTCGGCGGGCGCCGGTCCGGGGCCGTCGCGCTCTCCGCTGTCGGTAGCGGTGGGCTGGCAGGCGACCAGCATCATCGGCAGAAGCAGGCGCAGCACGGGGCCCTCCAGAGCTCGCATCGTAATGGCGGCGACCGCCGGCCGTCTGTGAGGTCGTTGCCATCTCTACGGTCAAGGTGTAGGCAACAGGGGCACGCGCCGGCCCCGCGCCGGTCCAACTCGGGTTGTGTCATGTCTGACGGCCGCCGCTGGTTCGAACAGGCCCCCCCAGAGCCGCGCCCCGGCCCCCGCTCTCGCGACGAGGGGCGGGTGGAGCAGCTGTGGGTGCGCTGCCCCGGCTGCAAGGAGGTCCTCTACAAGGACCACCTCGCCGAGACCCACCAGGTCTGCGGGCACTGCGGGCACCACCTGCGGATCACCGCCCAGGACCGCCTCGATCTGGTGCTCGACCCCGGCAGCTTCCGTCGAATGGACCGGGGCCTGGGGGCCATCGACGCCCTCGAGTTCGTGGACTCCAAGCCGTACTCCGAGCGCCTCGTGGCCTCGCGGGCCAAGACGGGGGAGCGCGACGCGTGGCTCGGTGGCACCGGCGCCATCGACGGGATCGCCGTCCAGGTGGGCTCCTTCAACTTCGCCTTCATGGGCGGGTCGATGGGGGCGGTCGTGGGGGAGTGTGTCACCCGCCTGTTCGAGCGCGCCGCCCTGCACAAGCAGCCCGCCATCATCTTCAACGCGTCGGGGGGCGCCCGCATGCAAGAGGGCGTGCTGTCCTTGATGCAGATGGCCAAGACCTGCGCGGCCCTCGCGCGGCTGCGCGACGAGGCTGGCGTGCCCTACATCAGCGTGCTCACGCACCCCACCACGGGGGGGGTCGCGGCGAGCTTCGCGATGCTCGGTGACCTCATCCTCGCAGAGCCCAACGCCCTCATCGGCTTCGCCGGCCCGCGGGTCATCGAGCAGACCATCGGCCAGAGCCTGCCCGAGGGCTTTCAGACCAGCGAGTACCTGCTCGAGCACGGCCTGGTCGACCGCATCGTCCCCCGGGGCGAGCTGCGCGAGACCCTGGCCCGATGCCTTCACCTGCTCGTGGATCCGGCTTGATCACCCACCCGCTGTTGGGCGAGCTGGCCCGCTTCGGGGTGCGGCTGGGCCTCGAGCGCATGGGCGGCTTCTTGGCCTGGCTGGGCGATCCGCACATCCGGTCGCCCGTGGTGCACGTGGCCGGCACCAACGGCAAAGGCAGCGTGGTGCGCATGGTGGGCGCCATGCTGCGGGCGCAGGGGCTGCGGGTGGGCGAGTACACATCGCCGCACCTGCAGCGCGTCAACGAGCGCGTGGTGGTCGATGGCGTCGAGATCTCAGATGAGCGCCTCGACCAGCTCCTGGGCGAGCTCGACCGGGCCCGTCGGGCGTGGGTGGAGCAGGCCCTCGACGGGGCCATCGCGCCCCACGAGGCGCTCACCTACTTCGAGATGATGACCGCTCTGGCGCTGGTCTACTTCGCGCAGCAGCGGGTGGATGTGTCGGTGATCGAGGTGGGCCTCGGGGGGCGCCTCGACGCCACGAACCTGGTCCAGCCCGCGGTGTCGGTGATCACGAGCGTCGGGATCGACCACGTGGCGCAGCTCGGGCCCGACCTGGGCAGCATCGCCTCCGAGAAGGCCGGCATCATCAAGGCCGAGCGGCCGGTGGTGGTGGGCGCGCTGCCGCCCGCTGCGCTTCGGGTGGTGCGGTCGCTGGCGGTAGACCGTCGGGCGCCGCTGCGGGTGCTCGGGCGAGACTTCCGCGGGCGCCCGGAGCGGGCCGGGGGGCTGACCTTCACGCAGGGCGAGCGCGTGGTCGCGGTCCCCACCCTCGCCCTCGCCGGCGAGCACCAGGTCGACAACGCGGCGGTGGCCATCGCGGCGGTGGCCGAGCTGCCGGAAGCGCTCCGCCCGTCCGACGACGCGATCCGCGCGGGCCTCGACCAGGTGCGGCACCCAGGGCGCCTCGAGCGTGTCGCGCCCGATCTTCTGCTCGACTGTGCCCACAACGACGAGTCGGCGGGCCGCTTGGCTGACTGGCTCCGCTCCAACCCGGTCCCCGACGGCGTGCGCCGCACGCTGCTGCTCGGCATGTCGTCCGACAAGGACCCCCGCGCGATGGTGGTCTCGTTGGCGCCCCTCGTCGACCGCGTGCTCACCACCCACTGCAGCCACCCCCGCGCGCTCTCCGCCGGCGACCTGGCCGAGCGGATCATCGGGGTCGACGTGCCGGTCCTCCCGGCCGGACCGGTGGAGCAGGCCCTGCTCGTGGCGCGCAATGGTCGGGACGAGGTCGTGGTGGCCGGCTCGGTCTTCCTCGCGGGCGCCGTGCGGGACCTCGTGAGCGCGTGAGGGGGTGGGCCGCCGCGGTGGCCCTCGCGGTCTCGGGGAGCGCCGTGGCGGCCCCGGCGCCCGCCCCTCCGGACTGGGTGCTCCAGGTCACCGCCGACACGGTCCACGCCGACGCCGCGGTGATCGTGGCCGCCGGAGCGGTGCGGGTCGAGCTGGTGGGGCAGCGCTGCGAGGCGACCCACCTGCGCTACGATCGGGGAGGCGAGCGGCTGGTCCTCACCGACGGCCACTGCACCGACCCGGATGGCACGTCGGCCTTCTCGCGCGCCGAGCTCGACGTCCGGGGCGGCACGGGCGTGCTCTTCGACGCCCGTCTGCAGCGGGAGCCGGGTCCGCTGCTCGTGACCGCCGAGCGGGCCGAGCGCCTCGGCCCCGACCGCCTCGAGGCCGAGGACGCCTGGCTCAGCTTGTGCACCTGCCCGCGCGGCCCCTGGAGCGTCGAGGCCCGGCAGGTCGAGGTCGTGCTCGACGACGTCGTGCGCTTTCACGGGGGCTGGATTCGGGTGTGCGAGCGGCGGGTGCTCCCGGTCCCCGCGGGGGCCCTCGCGTTGGCCGACCGCCGCACCGGGCTGCTGTTGCCGCAGGTCGGCTGGGGCCGCGACGGCGCCACGGTGGGCGCGCCGGTGATGGCGCGCCTGGGACCGTCCGCCGACCTTGTGGCGATGCCCGAGTGGCGCCAGCCCCGAC
>JBDQIL010000423.1:0-4902 GCA_040264415.1 Myxococcota bacterium | reverse complement strand
TGGCCGAGCTGGCCGGGCGCCGCCCCCATCAGCTCTCCGGTGGTCAGCAGCAGCGGGCCAACCGGCGCAGCTCGACGCCGATGGTGTGCCGCATGGTCGCGTCGATGTTGGCGAAGGGCTCATCGAGCAGGAGCAGGGCCGGCTGGGGCGCCAGCGCGCGGACGAGGGCGGCCCGCTGCTGCTGACCACCGGAGAGCTGATGGGGGCGGCGCCCGGCCAGCTCGGCCAGCCCAGCCAGGGCCAGCAACCGGTCGACCCGCGCCTGGTCCTCGGGCCCGCCGGGGGTGCCGAAGAGCGCGTTGTCTCGCACCGAGAGGGCGGGGAAGAGGGCGTAGTCCTGGAACACCAGGCCCACGCGGCGACGCTCCGCGGCCACCCGCTCGTGCCCCGCCTCGACCACCACCCGCCCGCCCACCGCGATGCGGCCCGAACGCGGCGTCACCAGCCCCGCCACGGCCCGCAGCAACGTGGACTTTCCGCAGCCCGAGGGCCCGAGGAGCGACACGAACTCGCCCGGCTCGACGACCAGGTCGACGGCGTCGAGGACGACGTTGTCGCCGTAGGCGTGGCCGAGGCCGGAGACCTCGAGGGGGCGGTCAGGCATGGCGCCTCCAGCGCAAGGTGAGGGCCAGGGCGGCCGCCGCCAGCCCCACCAGCAACAGCCCGCTGAGCCCGGCGTCGTGGAGCAGCGCCTCGTTGTAGCGGTCCCACACGCGGAACGCGAGGGTGCGCAGCCCCGTGGCGCTGCCCAGCAGAAGGGTGACCGGGAGCTCTTTGAGGATGGCGATGAAGCCGATGAGCAGCCCCGCGGCCACCCCGGGGCCCAAGGCCGGCAGCGCCACCCGCGCCGCGAAACGCAGCCGTGGGGCGCCCAGCACCCGCGCGCTCTCCCACAAGCGAGGGTCGAGACCGATCACGGCCGACCGCACGGGCCCGAAGACCTCGGCGACGAAGCGCAGGCCGTACCCGAGGCCCAGGAGCGCCCCACTGCCGAGCAACGCCTGGTACAGCGCGCCGCCCCCCAAGGCCCGGCTCAAGCCGAGCGCGACCTGCACCAGCCCGAAGGCCAGCAGCACTCCGGGGAGGGCCGAGGTCAGGTAGACGCCCTGTTCGACCGCCGCGCCCAGGCGGCTGCGCCCCCGGCCGGCCACCCACGCGGGACCGACCGCCAGCCCCAACGTCAACAGCGCGCCGAGGGCAGCGGCCAGCGCTGTGTCGCCCAGGGGGCCCCACGGCGACGCGAAGGGCAGGCCGCGACGCACCCCGTCGGCCACCCAGCCGCCCATCGTGGCCAGCGGCAAGACCACGCCGATGCCCACCACGACTGCATGACACAGCAGGGTCGCGACCAGGGCGGCCGGCCCGGGCCGGCGGCGCGTGGGCGGGCGCGGGTTGGCGACCTGGCCAGCGTCACCGACCCCCCGCATCCACCGAGACAGCCCGAAGAGCGGCAAGGTGAGCACCACGAGCAGCAGGCCATAGACCCCCGCCCGCGCCAGCGACTGCGTGCGGACCGCCTCGTAGAGCCGCCAGGTGAGCACCGGGACGTCGAGCACCGCCACAGCGCCGAAGTCACTGATGGCGTAGAGCAGCGAGATGAGCCCGGCGAAGGCCAGCGCCGGTCGCAGCCGCGGCAGCACGGCCACGCGAAAGCGACGACCCGGCCCCGCCCCGAGCGTGCGCGCGGCCTCCTCTTCGGCCGCCGACGTGCGCGCCAGCGCTGCACCAACCACCAGCTGCACATAGGGCGCGGTGACCACCACGAGCACCCCCAGCGCCATGGCCAGGCCCGAGGCCCGCGGCAGCCCCAGGGGCGCCCCGATGAACCCGCCAGGGCCCAGAGCCGAGGCCGCGGTGGCCGCCACGAGGTAGCTGGGGATGGCCAGGGGCAGCAGGCCCAGGGTGCCCAGCAGCCGGCGCCCGGGGTAGTCGAGCCGCTGCTCGGCCCACGCCAGCCAGCCGCCCACGCCCAGCGCCCCCGCGGCCACCCCCACACTGAGCAGCAAGCTGTTGACGACGAGGTCGAGGGTGCGGGGCGCGGCCAGCACGCTGCCCAGCGACGGAGGCGCGCCCCCGAAGGGGTCGGGCGCGGGATCGAGCACCGCGATGGCGACGCCCACCAGAGGCACCAGGGCCAACGCCAGCACCCCGAGGGCCCCGACCGTGAGCGCGCGCCGCCCGGTGACCATCGACCCAGCCCCTACTGGAGCCCCAGCTCTTGCAGCATGGCCCGCGTGGGGCCGAGGTCGGCCATCGCCGACTGCGGCACGGCGGCCAGCTCGGCCGGGTCGAGGGCCGGCACACCCGGGTGGGTCTCGACGCCGGGCCGGGTCGGGTACTCGTAGGTCTCGGTGGCGAAGTACTGCTGGGTCTTGTCAGAGACCAGCCAGCGCACCACCTTCTCGGCTGCGTCGGCGTCGTCGGTGCCCTTGCGAATGCCCACGCCGGCCAGCATCAGCACGTTGCCGACGTCTCCCGCGGTGGGGAACCGGTAGTTCTCGGCCGGCGTGGACTGACGGTCGAAGCGGTGCAGGTAGTAGTGGTTGACCCACCCGATCTGAATCTCACCCTTCCCGGCGGCCTCGACCTGCGGCGAGTTCTTGGGGTAGACAGCCGGCTGGTTGGCCTGCACCTTCTTCAGCCACTCGCGGGTCTTCTCGTCGCCCCAGGAGTGACGCAGCGCCGACACGTGGGCCTGGAAGCTGCCGTTGCTCGGCGCCCAGCCCAGCTTGCCCTTCCACTTGGGGTCGGACAGGTCCCACAGGGTCGCGGGCAGCTCGGCGGGCGTGAGGGACGTGGTGTTGTAGACCAACACGCGCAGCCGCCCCGAGGTGCCGATCCAGCCGCCGTCTGCGGCCCGGTAGGTGGGATGCACCTGAGCCAGCAGCTCGTCGGGCAGGGGCTGCAGCGCGCCGGCCTTCGACAGGGCACCCAGGCTCCCCGAGTCCTGCGCGAAGATGAGGTCGGCCGGGCTCTCGGCGCCCTCGGTGAGCATGCGGGTGACGAGCTCGGGGGTGGAGCCGTACTGCACCTCGACCTTCACGCCCGTCTCGGCCTCGACCCGATCGAGCAGCGGGCCCACCAGGCTCTCGCCGCGGCCGCTGTAGATCGTGATGGTGGGCGCCTCGGGGGCGCGAGGCGGCTCAGCCGGCTGGGTGGGGGTGGCGGGATCACCCGAGCAAGCGAGGGCGGCGAGCAGCAGCAGCATGGCGACATCTCCGTTGGACCGGCCTTCCCTACAGCGATCCAGTCCGGCCCGCTATTCGTTGAAGATGATTTTCACTTTCATTTGCGAGGCGCCCGTACAGCGCCCCGGAGGGCGCCGCGCCACCCCCGATGGCTCAGCGCGCCACGGAGGTGCGGCAGCTCGTGCGCTCGGACCGGTAGGGGTCGGCGTTGTCTTCGGCGAAGGTGGCGTCGGGCCACCGCACCACGCCCACGTCCCACACCTGGTTCTGGGTGAGCACCTTCGAGCCCTCCCAGAACGGCGAGGTGCCGCCGCCGAGCCACACGCGCACCGTGGCGGTGGTGGTGCCGCCGCCGCGGTCCTCGAAGTAGTGCACCTTGACCACGAAGTCGCCGTTCTCGGGCTCTTGGATCTTGATGTTCTCGGGGCCGTAGCCGGCCTGATCGTCGAGGGTGAGCAGTGGATCGTCGGCCGATCCGGAGGTGCCCCAGTCGGGGTTGCGGTTGCACCAGCAGCAGTCGCCGTCCGAATCGAAGTACGACGACCCGCCCTGGATGAGGTGCAGGTCGAGGTCGGTGTTGGAGGTGTCCCAGGACAGCTCGACGTGCACCTGCTCTTGCGGCTCGGCGAAGAAGCGGCACACGTCGGGGGCCGAGATGAGGCCGGCGGTGTTGGTGACCCGCAGCTCGACCTCCCAGTCGCCCGCGGTGTCGACGAAGAGCGTGGTGGCCGACTCGATGGTCGAGCCCAGCTCGGAGACGCTGCCACCGGGCCGATCGACCAGGCTCCAGGTGTAGGTGAGGGGCTCGAGCCCGCCGGGGTCGTAGGAGTCGGTGCCGTCGAGGGTCACGCGCACGGGGGGGTTGACGTCGCCCGCGCCCGGGCAGTCGATGTCGGCCACCGGGTACTCGTCGTCGCTGCCACCGTTGCCCACCACGATCAGGTCGACCTCAGCCTCGTCGGGATCATTGCTGTAGATGGTGAAGACGGCGCTGTCGCCCGAGTCGGCGCCGGGCGTGTACCCGACGATGAGCGAGGTGTCGCCGCCACCAGCGACCTCGCCGCCCGTGCGGGGGCCCGCCTCGATGGAGAAGGCGCCGCTGCCCGTCTGCTCGATGCGGTCGATGATGAGCGGCCCGTCGCCGACGTTCAAGATCTGCACGAATTCGGTGGCGGTGGCGTCGGGGGCCACCGTGCCGAAGTCGATCGAGCCCGACGACAGCGCGATGTCGGGCACCGGCCCGTCTACGCCTTCGCCCTGCAGGGCCAGCTCGTAGGTGTCTTTCTCGGGGTCGTTCGACTCGATGACGAGCGTGGTGTCGTAGGCCAGGTAGGTGGCCGGCACGAAGCCCACCGTGACCGTGGCGGCCTCGTCGGGGGCGACCTCGAGCTCGGTGGTGTCGAGCGAGTACACCCCGGCGTCGTCGCCCTCGATCCGGATGTCGGTCACCCGCAGGGTGGCCTTGCCGGCGTTGAGCACCTGGAAGGTGGTCTCGGCGGTGTAGGGGATCACCACGTCGCCGAGGTCCACCAGATCCGGGCTGCCGTCGGTGCCCACGACCGCGAGGTCGGGTTGCAGCTTGCGGATCTCGTTCTGGGTACCGGAGCAGCCCAGGGCGAGGAGGGCCGCGAGCGCGGCAGAGGTCGGGGGAGTGAAGCTTCTCATGCACCGGAGGCTATCGCGGGCCTCCGGGTAGCGTCTACAGCCGTTATGC
>JBDQIL010000422.1:0-4904 GCA_040264415.1 Myxococcota bacterium | reverse complement strand
GAGGAGTACACGGTCTCGTCCGTACCTACGCCGTCGTCCTCGACGTCGAGGTCGGCGCTGGCCAGCCGGTAGCGGATCTGGTCGTCCGCACCGCCGGTCAGCCGCCGCCCGCCGGACCCGTCGGGCTGGACCTGCCAGACGTCCCACTGATCATTGATGAGCACACCCTCGTCGTCTTCGAGCCAGCCGGTCGCTCTCCGCACCGTCCCGTCCGCGAGGCCCACCTCGATGGCGACCGGCAGGGTGTACAGGGGCTTGTTCGGGGGGGCGGCCTGGTCGATCGAGACGGTGAGGGTTCCGTCGGAGAAGGTGCGTTTGACCGTGAGCTTGGGCGTGTGAGACAGCTCCACCCACTGCTGGAAGAACCAGTCGAGGTGGCGACCGGTGCCTGCCTCGAGGGCCCGCCGCAGGTCGTCGGTCTCCACCAGGCCCGGCCCGTGGGCGGCGCAGCTCCAGCAGAGCCCGGCGCCCTTCGCCCGGCGAGACGCCCTCGCCGCCCTCGGAGAGACCGATCAGGCCGACGCCTTGGTGACCTGGGCCACCGACGCCGGGCGCCCCTTGGAGGAGCGCCGGGCCGCCATCGGCGCCTTGGGCGCCCAGCGGGCCGCCGCCCCGCTGATCCCGCTGATGTCCGACGCCCACGGCGCCATCCGGGCCGCCGCCGCCGACGCCCTGGGGCACACCACCGGCGACGACGGGGTCGAGGCGCTGCTGCGCGCGGCGCGGAGAGACCCCAACTTCGACGTGCGGGCCGCCGCGCTGGGCGCGCTGGCGAAGCTTCGGCCCGCCGCTGCGGTGCGCGAGGCCCGGGCCTACACCCGCCTCACCCGGTCCGAGGCGCTCTCGCTGCGGTCGCGGGCGCTCACCGTGCTGGGCGAGCACGGCGCGCCCAGTGACCTGCCGGCGCTGCTCGACCCCAAGGGCCCCGCCTGGATGCCCCGGGACGGCCTGCGCGCCGCCGCCCGGCTCGTGGCGCGACAGGAGCCCGGCGCAGCCCGGGACCGGCTGGCCGAGAGGACCGCCCGCTTCGGCGACGCCCAGCTCACCGACCGCGGCGTCCGCACGCGACAGACGGCCGTGGCCGTGCTGGGCGAGGTCGGAGACGACGCCAGCATCGCGGCCCTCGAGGCCTACCGGCGCGCCGCGTCCGAGCCTGGAGAGCAGCGCGCCGCCCGCGCAGCGATCAAGGCCATCCGTGGCCGCAAGGGGGCGCCGCCCGAGGCCCCGAACGCCACCGAGGCGCGCTTCCGCGACCTCGAGGAGCGGCTCGAGGCCATCGAAGCCCAGACCGAGGCCCTCGAAGATCGGATGTAGGCGCTGGCGGAGGTCCGGGGCGCTATCATGCGCCTCGGAGGTCCCATGACGCCTGCTCCCGCTCCCCGCCTGCTGCTCGCCATCGCCCTGCTGTCCGCTGCCGCCTGCGCCACGGGGAAGGGCGGGGTCGAGGGCGGTGAGGCCACCGACGGCTCCGACGGCTCCGACGGCTCCGACGGCACCGACGGCACCGACGGCACCGCTCTGGCGACCGGCTGCGACCTCGAGGGCCAGGCCTTCTTCATCGACTTCGCGAACGCGACGGTGGTGGAGCCACAGAATGTGGGGCCGCTGCTCATCAGCCAGCTCGACGGCGACCTGCTCCTGCAGGTCCAGGCCCAGGAGCCATCGACCATCGACGCCATCCTCGGCTTCGCCCGTGAGGGCGAGCAAGACGTCTGCGTCGAGACCGCCGACCTGCCCACGAGCGCCTGGGCCGACCCGGTACTCACCCTCGGCCCGCAAGACGTCACGCTCAACCTCGCCGGCGCGCCGGTGCCCCTGTCGAGCTTCTTCTTGGCCATCGAGGTGGCGCCCGACTGCGGCAGCCTCACCGGCGGGGTCGCCGAGGCCGAGCTCGACGCGCGCCCCCTCAACGATGTGGTGGGCGGCGTCTTCGGCACCGACACGCCCGACGACCTCTGCGAGACCCTCGGCGGCTTGGGCGTCATCTGCGGGCCCTGCACCAGCGACGGCGCCCCCTACTGCGCCGACCTGCTCATCGAAGACCTGGGCGGGCCGGCGGTCGAGACCGCCCTCGTGCCGGTCTCCACCGACGACGTGGCGGGCAACCCGGCCTGCGAGTGAGCTGAGCGCGCCCGGCTCAGGTCGGCACCACCAGATCAGCCACCACGGGGAGGTGGTCGGACAAACCAAGCTCGGGTAGCACTCGCGCGGCGCGCACCTCGATGGGCCCACCCACGAAGAGGTAGTCGATCTTCCGGTCCGGCTCTGCGGCGCCAAACGGGAGGTAGGTGCGGCTCTCTGGCGCGAGCTGCTGGTCGGCCCCGAAGACCTCGCGGAAGCGGGGCAGCAGGCGACTCATGGGGTTCGGATCGTCAGCGTACAGGTCGCCTTCGGCCGACAGCCGCCCGCCGTGGTCGCCCGGCGGCAGCAGGTTGAGGTCACCGCCCAGCAGCCAGGGGGTGCCCGCCGGGCGGCTGGCCATCCAGGCCTCGAGCGCGCCAACCTGCCGGTCGAGGGTGCCGTCGCCATAGGAGAAGGCCGAGAGGTGCGTGACCGCCACGTGCAGGGCGCGGCCGTCGGCCAAGGCCACCGCACCGGTCAGCAAGCAGCGCTTCAGGTCGAAGGCCTGAACGATGCGCGGGCTTCGCTTGAGCGCGAGCTGGTGGCGCACGACGCCGGTGAGCGGCGCCCGGCTGAGCAGGCCGAGCTGAAGATCGACCCGGCCCAGGGGCTGATGCGCGGGCTTCGGGACATAGGCGCTGCGGTGGTAGGTCGCGGTGGCGCTCGCGGCGGCCCCCGCGCCACCGACCAGCACGGGGAGCTGATCGCGGCGGCCGGTCCGGTCGGCGTCGCGGTCGATCTCCTGAAGCAGGCAGAGGTGGGGCGCCTGGGCCTCGAGCACCCCGGCGACCCCCGCGAGGGTGCCCGCCACGTCGCCAGCGGGGACATGACACGCCTGCCCGCCGTCGTAGAAGAAGTGGTGCTCCCGCGACCCGCAGAACTGCAGGTTCCAGCTCAACACCCGGAACGGCGCCCCCACGGGCAGGGGCTGCGCGGGGCGCCACCCATCGACCCGCACGCGCTCCTCGGGCGCGGGGCGATGCTCCGTCAACAAGGCCAGCAGCGTGCGCGACGGCGAGATCATGGGCCTCCTGTGCGGCCGTCCCCTACCCTGTTGGGGGGCGCCATCGCATCCGCGCCGTCGGCCCCCTCAGCCGGTCTGTCGCCGCGACTCCAGCCGGCCCGCGAGGCTCTCGTACATCTCGCGCACCTGGTAGCGGTCCGGGCGGTTCATGCGCTCGATGCCGGTGCGGGGGTGCATGTTGTAGTAGCCCGTGATGGCGTAGGGGAGCTGATAGCCCCACCGAAGCTCCTCGCGCAGCGCCGCGAAGTCCTCGATGAGCTCGAGCACAGGGGCCACGTCGTAGCGAGGGTTGTCGAGGTAGAACAGCAGCAACTCGAGGGGGCAGTTGCCGGGGCCGCGGCCCATCCCGAAGACCGTCGCATCGACGAAGTCGACGCCCTCGTCAATGGCCGTGATGCTGTTGGCGAAGGCCTGCTGCTGGTTGTTGTGGAAGTGCGCCCCCACCTTGATGTCCTCCCCCAGGTAGTTCATGTATTTGTGCACCAGGTAGCGCACATGGTAGGGGAACAGCGCGCCGAAAGAGTCGACAATAGCGACGTTGTCGACGCCAGAGCCGGCCAGACGGAGCAAGAACCGATCGACGTCGTCCGGCGGCAGCGTGCTCACCGCCATGACGTTGATGAAGGTCTCGTAGCCGGCACCCTGGCAGTGCTCGAGCAGCTTCAGCGCCTCGTCCATCTGATGGGCGTAGGTGGCGATCCGCACCACGTCGATGACCGTGTCGCGCTTCTGGGGGATGTCGGCCGGGGTCACGCGGCCCACATCGACCATGGTGGAGAGCTTGAGCTGCCCCGGCTCGACCGCCCGTCGCAGGTCGGCCTCATCGCAGAAGCGCCACGGGCCGATGGCCTCGCGGTCGAAGGCCCCCGGCGCGGTGCGGTAGCCCACCTCCATGTAGTCGATGCCGGCGGCGACGAGCGCCTTGAACACCCGCTGCACGTGGTCGTGGCTGAACTGCCAGTCGTTGCAGATGCCGCCGTCGCGGATGGTGCAGTCGAGCACCTTGATGCGCCGGCGGCGGTCCGTGACCAGACCGTCAGGGGCGCAGCGGACGCGGTAGTCGAGGCCCATGGGCCCTCCGGGGCTCAGACTTCAATGCTCGTTGAAGTCTCTGTGGAGAGGGACCTATCCCAGGTCGCTCGCCCCGTCGCCCGGACGGCCCGTCAGGCGAAGCGGCGGGGCCCGAGATCGTCCACCAGCGGGTGGCTGCCGTCGAGCACCACCGAGGCGGCGGCCTCGCCAGAGAGCCACGCGAAGCCGAACCCGTGGCCGGTGAAGCCTGCGGCGACCACCGCGCCTGGCGCCGAGGGGGCCGGGCCCACCAGCGGGAGCCCGTCCCGTGAGAAGCCCATGATGCCCGCCCACCGGTGGGTGACCGGCACGTCGGCCATGCCCGGATAGCGATGCAAGAAGGCGGTCATGCGCGCCTGGATGCCGTCGTTGAGGGTCTCGTCGTGGCCCACCTCGGCGTCGGGGTCGAGGTTGCGCCAGCCCCCGAGCACCACGCGACCGAGGTGGTCTTGGCGCCAATAGTCGTAGCCGTGATCGGCATAGATCGGCTGCTCGAACAGCGGCGGCGCGGGCGCGGTCGCGAGCATCTGACCGCGCACCGGATCGACCTTGTCGGCGAACCAGGGCAGCAATTGGCCCACCCGCGCGTTGGTGCAGACCAGCGCCACCTGAGCAGTCACCACGCCGCCCGGCGTCTCGGCCCGGACGTCGCCGGGCGGCGTGGTGACTGCTCAGGTGGCGCTGGTCT
>JBDQIL010000421.1:0-4909 GCA_040264415.1 Myxococcota bacterium | reverse complement strand
GGTCATGATTCCTCCCGGGGAGCCAGCCTACCCGACCCCCCGCGGGGGCGATCGGTTCCACCGCTGAGACGGATCCCCACACGCAGACCCCCACACGCAGGAGCCCCCGCGCCAGCCCGAGGGCCGACGCGGGGGCTCGCGGCGTGAGCCGCAGCAGCGCCTAGTAGTAGACGTAGCCGTAGTAGTAGTAGCTGGCGCCGGCTGCGACGTCGTAGTAGTTCGACCACAACACAGCGCTGTAGTCGGAGTAGAAGTAGGCGCTGCCCCAGTAGTCGCCGCCGTCGGTGTAGACGTAGCCGCCGTCGATGGCCACGACGAAGTTGGTGTCGGAGACGACGCCGGAGACCGCGGTGAAGTCACCGTCGAAGGCCAGGTCGCAGCCGCCGCAATCCACGGTGGTGCCGGCGATGGTCCAGGCGCCGATCTCGCCGCCGGTGTTGTCACCGATCAACATGGCGCCCTCGACGGAACCGCCGGTGGTGCCGCCATCGGCGCCGTCGCCAGCGCCATCAGCGCCGTCACCAGCGCCATCAGCGCCGTCACCAGCGCCATCAGCGCCGTCAGCGCCGTCGTCGCCGTCGTCGCCAGAGTCGTCCTTGTCGCTGCCGAAGCAGCCGGTCAGAGCGGCACCGAAGGCGCCGAGCAACATCAGGTTGCGGAAGTTCATGGGGGGTCTCCTCATTGGGGTAGTTCGGGGTCCAGATGGGCCGAACGAAAAGTACGGTGCCCGGCTAACGGGTCGTGCGCAACTGCGCCGCTTCACCGGGCGACCAATCTCACCCGATCGGGGCGGCTCCCCGCGCGATCGGGCGGCCCGCGTTCGGCCGAGCGATCGGGGCGAGACGTGGGGCGCTGGGGGGGTCGAGCAGCGCCCAGGCGCACAGCGCGCGGACCACCTCGAGGTCTCCCAGAATGTCCTGGGTGCAGGCACCCACGGCGATCCCCGCCATCGCGACCCGCCCCGAACGACCGACGATCCCCCAGAGCCGCCCGGCGACCAGCCCGAGCGCGACCCAGCCCCCGATCCCCCAGGTCGCGGCGGCTTGCAGCGCGCTGTCGTGGGCGTGCAACGGAAAGTGAAAGCCGGGGAGGATCCGATCCTGGGCGAGGGCCGCGGCCGCGCGAAAGCCCGCCGGTCCCACCCCAGCCGGGTGCGCCACCGCGACATCGGCGGCGCTGGTCCAGAGCACGGCACGCTGGAGCAGCTCGCCGTCGGGCGCCACCCAGCCCAAGGCCGCGATGCCCCCGGCGACCGCGACCGCGCCCCCCACGAGCGCGCGCCCGGGGCCCACAGCGACCCCCGCGAGCACCACCGCCACCGACAGCGCCGGCCCCAGCCCCAGCGACGACAGCGCCCCTGCGGCCAGCAAGGCGGCGACCGGCCACCAGCGGCGGTGCAGCGCGCGGGCCAGCGGCGGCAGCAGGGCGTAGCCCAGGGTGAGGTGGTGCGAGAAGGGCCCACGGGCGCCGCCCACCGCCGGATCGTGGAGCCCCGAGGCGAGCATCCAAGCGGCCTCGCCGAGGCCCCAGAGCGCCACGATCGAGGCGGCCGCGAGGCCGGCCCGCTCGGCGCGGTGCCGCCACACCGGACCCGCCGACCACAGCAGCGGCACGACGAACAACAAGGCCAGCCCCCACACCTGGCGCGCGGCCTCGAGGGCGTGCGCCGGCGGACGGCCGAGGCTGGCCGCCACCGCCGCCGCCACCAGCACCAGGAGCGGCGCGGCCAGCGGCGCCCGCAGACGACGCGCGCCCAGCGCCGCCACCAGCCCCGCCGCCAGCGCGACCTCGGTGCCAATCTCCACCAGAAATGGCCCCAGGGGGAGCAGCACGAAGAGCAGCAGCAGCGCGGGGCCGGTCATCGGGCCACCGTAGCGCAGCGCCCCCTCAATTGACTCGACCGGGCCCCTGGGGAGCCCGGTCGAGGGAGCCAGCCGAAGCCGGCGGCGGAGGGGGCTCGGCCCCCATCCACCGGACGGTCTCGCTCAGTGCGAGATGGCCGGCTCGGTCTCTTTGGCTTCGTCGATCCAGCCCTGCAGCACCTTGGCGGAGGGGACCCGGCGGGTCAGCGACTTCTCCTCGTTGACCTCGCCCATCTTGGCGGAGAGGTTCTCGGCGTTGCGGTGGCGGAGCTCCTTGACGGTGTCGACGCCGGCGGCCTCGAGCAGCTCGGCGTACTCTCCGCCGATGCCCTTGATGCGCATCAGATCGGCGTGGTTGGCGAACTTCAGGATGAGCTTGCCGGAGATGCCGGTGCTCTCGGCGAGGCCCTTGCGGCCCGCGGCGGTGCCGGCGGCCTCGAGCAGCTGGTCGGTGTTCTTGATGCCAGCCTCGGCGAGCTTCTCAGCGAGCTTCGGGCCGATGCCTTCGATGGTGTCCACAGAATTGGCCATGGGGATCTCCAGATGAGGGGGAGGGGACACGCGCACGCGCGCCGCCACCCGCGGCTTAGCACGGTCTCCGGAGGTGAGGGATGCGCGTCATGGTCGACTTGTGTGTGGTGCCCGTCGGGGTGGGCGTGTCGGTGAGCCGACATGTGGCGGCGTGCCAACGCGTCCTGGAGGAGGCCGGGCTGAGCCACCAGATGCACCCCTACGGGACCGTCATCGAGGGCGACTGGGACCCCGTCTTCGCGGCGGTCAAGCGCTGCCACGAGGCGGTCCACGGGCTCGGCGCGCCCCGCATCACCAGCTCGCTCCGGGTGGGCACCCGCACCGACCGCGCGCAGACGATGGACGACAAGGTGCGCAGTGTCCGCGAGAAGCTCGAGACGCCGTCGTAGCGGCGGGGGGAGGGGGCCACCGGCGACGCAGGACCGCCGCCCCGGGGGTCACCCGAGGCGGCGGAGAGGGTGCCCGCCCTGGCCGTGAGGCTATCGACCAGCCGGGCCCCCTAAGAAATTAGGGGGGCTCCGGTGTCACCGCTTGCTGAGGTCCTCGACAGAGAGGCGTTTCATCCACGATGAGATGTGGATCCCAAAGGATCATCACGGGGGCCAGGCGTCGAGCCGAAACACGCACCGGGCAGGCACTCTCAGTGTACCGCCGAGGCCGGCGGGGTCAAGCCCTGCCGGTCGATTGGGCGCCCCGGGCGGCGGCCACGGCCTGCTCGTAGACGGCCAGGGTGCGGTCGGCGGCGGCGTCCCAGGAGAACCGCGCGGCGACGTGCTCTTGGGCCATGCTGCCCATCATCTGCAGCAGGTCGTCGGGGGCAGCGGCCACGCGGCGCAGCGCGTCGGCCCAGTCCGGGTCGGCCACCCGCCAGCCGCCCACGCCGTCGAGCTCGTCGGGGAGGATCTCGCGATGCGGGGGGATGTCGCTCAGCAGCACCGGCACGCCGGCGCCCATGGCCTCGAGGGGGGCCAGGGGGAGCCCCTCGAGCCGGCTCGGGTTGACGAAGGCGCGGGCGTGCCGCACCAGCGCGTCGCGGGCCACCCCGCGGCGGGGGCCCGTGAAGCGCACCCCGGGCGGGGCGGCGGCCTGCAGCCGCGCCAGGGTGCCCGACGCGTGCACGGCGCTGCCGGTGATCACGAGCGGCAGCTCGACCGCAGACCGCCCGTAGGCGTCGAGGAGTCGCCCCAGCCCCTTCTCGGGCACGATCCGCCCCAAGTACAGCAGATAGCGGCCCGCCTCGAGCCCGGGCACGTCGGCCGCAGACAACGGCGCGTGGGAGAGCTCGGCGCCGGCGTTGGGCACCAGGGTGGTGTCGCGCCCCCACCGCTGGTGAAAGGCGTCGGCGAGGTGGGCGCCCACGACGATGGTGCGGTGCGGGAAGGTGGCGGCGCACCAGGCGCCCGCGCGCAGCGCGCCCCGGGCGACCCGGCCCCACTTGTCTCGCTCGAAGTCCATGCCGTGCACCGTGACCACCGTGGCCCGGCCGGCCATCCGCGGCAGCCAGGAGAAGAGCGCAGGCCCCATGGCGTGGATGTGGACGAGGTCGTGGGTGAGGGCGGCCCGCGGGGTGGCCAGCGCCGAGTGCACGAAGGCCTCGGTGTGCTTGCCGTAGTGGGTGTCGGTGTCGACCAGCCGCACCCCGTGGTGCATGCCGGGACCGAGCGCGTTGTAGCGGCGGCGGCAGTAGACCGTGACCGCGCAGCCGCGCTGAACCAGCCGGGGGGCCAGCTGGGCGATCGACTGCTCGACCCCGCCATCGGCGCCCCACGGCGCCCGCAGACCCACCATGGCCACGCGCAGGGTCATGGGCGAACCTGTGCGACCGGTCGGTCGAGGCCTGCGGCGCGCATGCGGCCGTCGGCCTCGCGCAGCACGTAGTCTTGAAAGTCGGGTAGGTGGTTGGTGGCCACGCCCGGCCGGCGCTTGAAGCGCTGGGCGCGATCGGCGGCGTCGAGCCAGGCGTACTTGCGGTTCCAGTAGGTGTCCCAGGCGCGCAGCGCGGCGCGCTCCACCCGATCGCCCACGGCGCTGGTGGGCGCGGCCCGCAGGGGCGCCGACGGCGGCAGCCGGCCGGCCCGCTCGACCGCCCACGACAGCCCGGGCACCCACCGCTCCGCCCAGCCGTTCGCGCGGAGCAGCGCCACGCAGGCGTCGCGCCCGAAGACCGGCACCGCCGTCGCGAGCTCGATGGCGGTGTAGAGGTTGCGGTCGTCGATGGCGAGCTGGTCGGTGCTGAGCAGATAGTTGGTGCACAGCAGCTCGTGGATGGGGTGCGGCAGCGGGCGCCGCAGCACCTGCAGCAGCGACTTCAGCGTCCAGACCCGGCCCGGGGCGACCAGCACCAGGAAGTCCACGTCGCCATCGGCGGTCATGCTGTTCTTGGAGAGGCTCCCGGTGACCATCAGCCCCTCGACCCACGGCAGGGTCGCTTCTGCTTCGTGCCCGGCGAGCACGCGACCGTGGCGCGTCGGCGCCGGCGGGCCGCCCACGCCGAGCGGGCTTGGCCGAAGGCCCGC
>JBDQIL010000420.1:0-4913 GCA_040264415.1 Myxococcota bacterium | reverse complement strand
CCCCACCGGGCGCGACAGCCTCACGGCCGTGCAGGCCAGCCCCCACGAGCAGACGCGGGAGCGTGTGGCGACCGCCGTCGCGGCTCGGGTCGGGCGGGGGGAGCCCCTGCTCGACTGCGCCGATCTGCGCACCCCGTTGCGGTGGCTGCCCCACAGCCGCCCCATCCCCCCCATGCTCGAGCTCGACGACGCGCGCTGCGTGGCCTGGGTCGCCGACCCCGGCGAGACGGAGCCGGCGTGGCTGCTGATTCGCGATCACGGGCCGCCCAAGAAGGACGACGGGCAGTCGCTGCGCCCACGAGAGGCCGGGTGGACCCCGGTGTGGCGACTGCAAGACGTCCAGCTCTACCGCCGCTGACGCGCCACCACCGCGCGCACTGCCGCCGCGGCCCGCATCGACGCGCCTGGCGCCCCCAGCGCCGACAGATCCACCACCTGTCGCTCTGGCAGCGCCGCCAGCCGATCCGCGAGGTCGTCGGGGTCGAGCCCCTGCAGCACCTCGGGCACCACCGCGCGGCCCGCCAGCACGTTGGGCATCGCCACGTGCGACACCCCGCGCACGAGGCGCCGCCCCAGCCAGTGGGTGAGCCGGGGCACCCGGTGGGCCACCACCATCGGCACGCCCATCGCGGCCAGCTCGACGGTCGCCGTCCCGCTCTTGGTGAGCGCCGCGCGGCAGGTCGTGAGCGCCGCGATGTCGTCGGCCACGGTGACGCCCGGCGGCAGCGCCGGGCAGGGGGGCGCGCTCGGCGGACGCACCAGGGTGGCGCGGGCGGCGGGCCAGCGCGCCTGCAGCGACGCGAAGGCCTCGAGGAAGAGCGCCTGGTGGGCCCGCAGCTCCTGGGGGCGGGAGCCGGGCAGCAGGCCCACGTGCAGCGGGTCGACGGTGGACCGGTGGGGCACCCGGTCGAGCACCGGGGGCCCCACCCACCGCACGTCGCAGCCGCTCCGCGCCGCGGCCTCGGCGAAGAGCCCGGGCTCGAACGACAGGAGGCACAGGAGCGCGTCGATCCCCGCGGCGATCCGGTCCACCCGGCCCGGCCGCCATGCCCAGACCTGCGGGCTCACGTAGCCGATGGCCGGGATGCCCATCTGGCGGGCGCGCGCCGCCAGCGGCAGGTGCAGGTCAGGGGCGTCCACCACGATGAGCGCGTCCGGCGACCGCGCGAGGCCGCCCCGCAGCGCCGCCTGCGCCCGTCGGAGCGGGCCCAGCCGCCGCAGCACCTCGACCACGCCCATCACCGACACGTCTTCCATGCGCGCGAGCGGCGCGACCCCCGCCGCCCGAAGGGCCGGACCCGCCAGGCCATAGGCCTCCACCGGGCCGCTCTGGCGCAGCGCCACCAGCAGCTCCGCCGCGAGGCGGTCCCCGGAGGGCTCGGCGGCCGAGACCATCACGCGCATGCACCCCTCCTCTCCAACATCCACCGGAATCGGTAAGCAATGGTGACGATCGTGCGTTGTGTGGTATCCTGACCATCTGCCGCACGAACACCGCGCCCCCGGGACTCCCATGACCCATCGCCTCCTGGCCTTGCTCTCTCTCGCGGCGGGCCTCACCGCCTGCTCCGAGTACGACCTCTTCGCAGACAAAGAGCAGAACCCTGGCGTCGAGCCCCAGATCGTCGTCGATCCGCCGCAGCTGGTGTGGGACGGCGTCTCCTTCGGCGACAGCGAGACCAAGACCTTCACCATCACCAACACCGGCGAAGAAGACCTCTCGGTGGAGGGCACCCTGCTCGAGGGCGCCGGCACCTTCACCGTCAACGGCAGCGGCTTCCCCGCGGTGCTCGAGACCGACGAGACCATGACGGTCCAGGTCGCCTTCGTCCCCGACGAGAGCAGCGAAGACAGCGCCATCGTGCAGGTGCTCAGCTCCGACCCCGACGAGCCGCAGGTGCCGGTCGAGCTGCTCGGCTACGCCGGCGACCCCAGCCTCGAGGTCACCCCTGGCAGCTGGGACTACGGCAACATCCCCGTCTCGTGTGACACCAGCGTCTGGGTCACGATGACCAACGTGGGTTCGGCCATGCTCGAGGTGACCGACATCCAGCAGAGCGGCACCGACTTCGCCCTGACCAACATCCCCTCGCTGCCCCTGCGCCTCGCGCCGGGTGAGGCCGACGACGTGCTGGTGGTGTGGTCGCCCCAGGCCGAAGGCACCGGCGCGGGCGAGATCGTGGTGACCAGCAACGACCCCGAGGGAGACCGCGCCGCCGTCCAGACCGGCTCCGCCATCCCTATGGCCGAGTGCCTGCCGGTCGAAGAGGGCGGCAACGGCGAGTACGTGCTCAGCTTCACGGCCGAATACCAGTACGCCGACGTGGCCTTCCTGCTCGACACCACCGGCTCGATGACCGGGCTCGCCGACTCGATGGCCAGCGACTTCAGCGGCATCGCCTCGGCCCTCACCGGCGTCATCCCCGACATCACGTTCGGGGTCGCTACCTACGACGACTACGCCTACCCGGGCATGGGCAGCAGCGGCGACGGCGACCGGCCGTTCATCCTGCGCCAGCAGCAGACCTCGAGCCTGACCAACGTCCAGACGGTCCTCAACTCCATCCCCCTGCACTACGGCGTAGACCAGCCCGAGAGCACCCTCGAGGCGCTCTTCCAGGCCGCCACCGGCGCGGGCTACGACCAGAACTGCAACCGGCGGATGGACACCTCCACCGACGTGGCGCCCTTCGTGGCCAGCAGCGGCGACGCCTTTGGCGGCGCCGCGTCGGGCTCGTACAACAGCGGCGTGGCGGGCACCGGCAGCCTCGGTGGCATGGGCTTCCGTGAGGGAACCCTGCCCATCGTGATCTACGCCACCGACGCCCCCTTCCGCGACCCCTCCGGCGGCGACGGGGGCCCGAACGGCTGCACCGACGCCAACATGACGTCCACCATCAACGCGCTCAACGCCGTCAACGCGCGCACCATCGGCGTCGGCGTGCAGCTCTACGGCTACAACTACTTCGACATCAACCAGTTCAACCGCGTGGCGTCGGGCACCGGCAGCTACGGCGACATGGACGGCAACGGCACCACCGAAGAGGCCGTGGTGGTGTGGTCGGGGTCGAGCAGCACCTTCCAGAGCACCATCGTCAACGCGGTGCAGGGCCTGGTCGACGGCGCGACCTTCGATGAGATCCGCCTCGACATCTACGGCGACGACACGGGCATCGTGCAGTCGGTGTCGCCCACGGCCTACTACAACGTGGCCTCGGGCGACGTCACCGACTTCACCATCGACATTCAGGGCGAGCCGGTCGACGGCCCGGGCGACTCGGTCACCCTGCTTGAGCTGGTGCTGGTCGGCGTGCTGCCCACCGGCGGCGAGCTGACCCTGCAGCGCTCCGAGCTCTACGTGGTCGTGGGCGGCTGAGCCGGCCGACCCGCCGCCGCGGCTCCGCTCTGGGGTCACGGTCGGTCACGCCTGTGGCGCGGGCCGTGCCCGAGAGCGCCGCCATACGGTAGGCTCGCCCGACCTGCTCCGGAGCGTCCATGCGGTCCCCCATCGTTTCCCTGGTTCCCGCCCTCACCGTCGCCGCCGGCCTGGCCCTGGCCGGCTGCGGGCTGTTCGGCGGAGACGAGCCCGAAGACCTCACCTTCAGCGACGCGACCCCGACGAAGGTGATCAAGGAGCAGCTCACCGAGGCCGAGCTCCTGGAGATCTGCAACGAGCTCATCGAAGACGGTCAGACCAAGGCCATGAAGGCGCAGTCGCGGGTGGCTGATCTGCAGGCCCAGCTCGCCGAGAAAGAGGCCACGCTCGAGGCCATGAAGGCCGAAGACATCAAGGACGACAAGAAGCGCGCGGCCGCCGCCAAGAAGTGGCGTGCCATGGAGGCTGAGATCGAGTCGCTCTCGACCCAGCTCGAGAGCGCCGAGCAAGAGCGAGACCAGCTCCGCACCGAGCTCAAGCAGACCCTGGTCGAGCTCGACAAGCAGATCGTCGAGACCAAGAAGTTCAAAGAGAAGGCCAAGGTCTACCGGCGCAAGGCCATCCACTACAAGGCCGAGTCCACCCGAAACCTGTGGACCGGCTTCGTCAGCGACGCCAAGGTGGAGATCTGCGACCGCGGCAGCCGGCGACGCCACGAGAAGTGCCACGAGGCCGTCGAGTCGGCCTTCTCGTCGGACATCGAGGCCCGCTTCGTCGAGTGCGTCGACACCTACCAGGCCGAGCCGGTGCTGCGACAGCTCGAGAAGAAGGAGGCCATGCCCGCCTTCGCCGTGTCTCTGGCCGACGACAACAAGTTCACGAAGAAGGGCTGGATCGTGCTGTTCTGCGATCCGACCCTGCCCGAGGCTGGCGACAAGCTGCTCGAAGAGGCTGACCCCGAGCTCGACGGGCCCGACGAGCTGCCCCCGTCGCGCTCCGATGAAGACGGCGACCTCAACTCCGACGACGAGCTGGACTTCTGAGCCGGCCCGCCCCCGGGGGCGACGCCCGGGGGCGAGGTCCCCTGCTGCTCTGCCTGCTCGCGCCCCTGGCGCTGCTCTGGCCCCTGCCCGCTTGGCTGGCGCGTGGGGTGGTCGGCCAGCCCACCGCGCTCCTGACCAGCCCCGGGGGCGAGGGCGCAGTCCACCTGTGGACCTGGTGGGCCAGCAGCCAGGAGGCGAGCCCTTACGCCTTCCACACCACGCTGCTCAACCACCCCCACGGCGTCGATGTGCAGGTCATCGACCCGCTTCACGCCGTCGTCTACGCCCTGGGCGCGGCCCTGGGGGGCCCCGCTGTGGGGTGGGGTCTGGTGGCCTGGCTGGGCCTGACCGTGGCCGGAGTCGGCGCGGTCCTTCTGGCGCGGGCCACCCGCGCGCCGCCCGCCGGACACTGGGTGGCCGCCGCCGCCGGCCTGTCCAGCGCCGCGCTGGTGGGGGCCGTGCACGACGGCATCACCGAGGGCTTGGGGGTGGGG
>JBDQIL010000419.1:0-4927 GCA_040264415.1 Myxococcota bacterium | reverse complement strand
TCGCCCCACTGATCTCGCCCCACTCGATGCGCACTCCCCTCCCCCGCCACGCCCTCTGGGCCACGCTCCTGTGGATGCTGGTCACCGCGCTCGGGCGGCCGGCCGCCGCGTCGACGCCGATCAACGAGCACATCGTGGCGGTGCTCCAGGGCTACCCCCTCGACGGTCGCATCCCCTACGCGTGGCGGGCCGGCGAGCACCTCGACGGGGTCACGCGAGCGCTGTCGTGGCAGGGCACGCTCGTCGCCGCGCCGTCTCCGGCCGGGGCGGTGCATTGCTCTGGCATCACCTTCGAGGTCTACGTGCAGGCGCTCGAGCGCGCCCAGGGGGGGCAGCGTGGGCTCAGCTCCGCTGCGCTGCTGTCGCTGAAGGAGTCCTGGTACGTCCGGGATGGCCGGCGCGCCGGTCCGGCGGGCGCGTTGCTTGCGGCCGGGCTCGGGCAGTCGATCGATCGGGTGGAGGATCTCAAGCCAGGCGACATCGTCCAGTTCTGGCGGAACAGCGGCCGCGGTCACAGCGCCATCGTCACCGGGCACACCTATCGGCGCTCGGGGGCCGTTCGAGGGATCGAGTTCTGGAGCGCCCAGTCGTCGTCAGGCGGCCTGGGTCGACGCTTCGTCTCTGTCGGTCCCTCCGAGCACCAGATCACCCCCGGGCAGCTCTTTGCGGTGCGTCCCACGCTGCCCACCCCCGCAGCCGGGGACGGCCACCCGCAGATGGGCCTGCCTTCTGGCCCGGAGCCAAGGTAGGATGAGGCCCGGAGGTTCTATGCGCACGCTCTCAATCGCCGCACTGTTGGCGGTCTGCGGCTGCCGCCTCGGCCTGGATCCGCTCAGTGGCTACGACGACAGCGGGCTCGACGACGGCCTGGCGCTGAACGGTGGCGACGGCGCTGACGGCGACGGCGCTGACGGCGGCGGCGTCACCGACAGTGACGGCGACGGCTATACCAGCGATATAGACTGCGACGACAACGACGCCGACACCTACCCGGGCGCGGCCTGGGCCGAGTCCAGCACCGCCTGCATGCGCGATCAAGACGGCGACGGCTATGGCGATCAGACCGCATCGGGCGGCATCACGCCCGGCTCGGATTGCGACGATCGGACCTCGAGCCTCTCTGGCGCCGACGCCGACTTCGACGGCTGGAGCACCTGCGCGGGTGACTGCGACGACGCCAACAGCGCGGTCAACCCGGCCGGCTACGAGGTGCCCTTCGACGGCGTCGACCAGGACTGCAGCGGAGCCGACGCGGGCACCATCGTGACGGCGAGCGGAACGGGTGGGGCGATCTACGACCTCACCACCACGATCGGCGAGGCCACCGTCTCGGGCTGCTCCACCGTCTATGACGTCGACCTGACGGTCAACATCTCGCACACCTGGGTCGCAGACCTCGGCATCGCGCTGCACGAGCCCACCGTCACCCAGTACGCCTTGGTGCACTACTTCACCGGCTACTACTCCGACATCGTGGGCACCTACTCGAGCAGCGGGGGCGGCACCCTGAGCCCCTACGAGAGCCTCTCGTATGTGACCGGCGGCTCCGGAAACGGAACCTGGTACCTCGAGATCTACGACGAGGCCTACGTCGACGAGGGCTGGCTCAACTCGTGGTCGGTCACGCTGTACTGCGACTGAGCGGACCGCCCCGACGGCTCAAGGCACGAGCGCCGACAGCGACTCGACCACGAGGTCAGCCTCGTGCTCCCACGGCTGCACGCCGTGCCGCCGCACCAGCACCGCGGTGGCTCCGGCGCGCCGCCCCGCCTGAAGATCGTAGATCCAGTCCCCCACCATCGCCGCGTGGGCGGGGGCGATGCCCCACTGGTCGAGCAGGTGGAGGACGCCCGCCGGGTCGGGCTTGGCGGGCGCGTCGTCGCGGCCGAGCACGGCGTCGGGAGAGAAGTACCGGTCGAGGCCCGTCGCCTCGAGGGTGATTCGGGCGCCCAGAGCGGTGTTGCGGGTGAGCACCCCCAGCGCACAGCCCGACTCGGCCAGCGACGAGAGCAGGTGGTGCGCGTCTGGTTGAGCCTGGGCGCGCCGCGCGATGTCCTCCTCCCACGCCGCGATGTGGCGCCGGTCGCGCTCGGCGCGGGCGGCCGGCCGCGCCGCGATGGCGTCGAGGATGTCCACCTCGTCTGGGATCTCCAGGGCATCCCGTAGGGCGCCGAAGTCGTGCATCGGCACCGTGAGGGTGCCGTCCATGTCGAAGATCCAGGCGCGTCGTAGTGGTGCGGTCATGCCGACGACCTACCCCGGTCGGGCGGCCGGTCGATCTCAGGGGGCGTTCCAATCCCGGAGACCTCAGCGAGGCGGCTCGTCGGACTCGAGGGGCAAGCGCACGCCGACCGCAGCGCCACCGCCGGAGCGGTTGTGGGCGAAGGTCTCGCCCCCCATCTCTTCGGCCATCCGCCGCACGACGTAGAGCCCCAGCCCGTGGCTGGACTCACCGGCGGTGGGCCGAGCGGTCAGGCGGGCAAATTTGCCGAAGATCGACTGGAGGTCTGGTTCGGTGAAGCCGGGTCCGCGATCGAGCACCACCAGCTCGGCGCCCCCGGCGGTGCGGCTGGTGCGCACCTCGATGTTCCCGCCCAGGCTCGAGAACTTCACCGCGTTGTCGACGAGGTTGTGCACGATCTGACCGATCCCGGTGGGGTCTGCGGTGAGCCACAGCGGGCGGTCTCCGGTGTGCGTCAGCCCGATGCCCTTCTGCTCGGCCCGCATCGCGAGCGCCTCGACCGCGGTGGCCGCGACCGCGGCGAGGTCGACCGGGCGCCGGCGTCCCTCGATGCCGCCGCGCTCGAGCGCCTCGGTGGTGATCAGGCGGTCGAGCACGCCGAGCATGCGCATCGCGCTGCTCTCGAGGATGGCGCCGGCGCGCGCGGGGCTGATCGCCTCGCCGGGCTCTTGGAGCTGGTCGGCCAGCATCGTCATCAGCGTGAGGGGGGAGCGGAGGTCGTGCGACACGATGGCCAGGATCTCGGCCTTCTCGCGGTTGATGGCCACCAGGCGCTCGTTGGTGCTCCGCAGGACCATGCGCTCCTTGCGCAGGGTCTCGACCTCGTGGACCACCCGGAGCGCGGCGACGTTCGAGCGCTCTCGGCGGTCGGAGGCCGCCTGCCTTCGTGCGAGCAGCGCTCGCTGGTGGGCCAGCGCCGGCCGCAGCTCGCCGGCGGCCTCGCAGCTGCGGGACAGCTCGTCGAGGGCCTCACAGACCAGCCCGTCGCTGTCTTGAGCTTCGGCGGCCTCGAGCGCCTTCGTGGCGACTGTCACGGCGCGTGCGGGGTCGTGAATTGGGGCGGGTGCCACCCGCAGGGCCTTCGCGAGCGCGGCGTAGGCGGTGGAGGCCACCGGGGTGAGGGCTTGCTGCTCGGCCAGGGCCGCGGCCTGCTCGAGGCTCATGATCCCGGCGGCGTGCTCCGCCTCCTCCACCAGTATCAGCCCCTCCTGAACCTTCAGGGCCGGGAGGCTGCGACGGTGTCCGCTGCGCTCGATGCTCTCGCGGGCGTGCACGAGGCTGGTTCGGGCCCGGCGAAGGTCGCCGAGACGACGCTGGCTGATCGCGATGTCGAGGTGCAGGCGCCCCTGTCGGTCGGAGCGACCGTCCGCGTTGGCCAGCTCGAGCGCCCGGCTGAAGTGCTCGAGCGCCTGATGGTCGTCGTCCATGCGCGACCACGCCACGCCGAGGTTGGTCTCGGCCTTCGCCGCGATGTCGCGGGCATCGACCATGCGCGCCAGCGCCAAGCACCGGCCGTAGTGGCGCACCGCCTGCTCGGGCAGCTCGAGCAGGTCATAGGCAGCCCCCAGGACGTTGTGGAGGCGGGCCGCGAGGCGGTCCTGGCCTGCGGAGGTGGCCTCGTCTACCAGGGTCAGGGCGGCGTGGATAGCGCGGAGCGTGTGGCCCTGCTGGGCGTCGAGGATCACGAGGAGGGTGTGAGCCTGCAGGCGCACCGGGTCGCCAGCGGGGCGATCGGACACCTCATCGGCCACGGCGCGGGCGAGCGAGCGGGCCTGAGCGGCGTCGACGTACAGGGCCTCTTCGGCGGCGTCGAGCCGCTGAGTCATCATCGCTGGGTGAAAGACCAGCTGGTTGTCGGGCGCGCCACTCATCGGTTGGATCCGGGGCTATGCCACGATCTACCGCAGCCTCACGGGGACCGGAGGCCGCTGTAACGCCGATGTGGGACGGCACCAGAGTGGACGGCGGGCCTCGGGCCCTCCCCCCACCAGGGTGGCGCGCGCCCCGATCGGCTGTCGCTGCCCATTGGCCTTCGACGGGCCGGGTCTCGCGGTCCTCGGTCACGGCCGGGGCCCCCGCCGCGGGGGCCGGCCAGCTGTCCGGAGCAGGGGCGCAGCGACGACCTCCCCGCGGTCCGTGAGAGATCGCATCGAGGGTGTGATCCCGACGACCCGATGCCGGTCCGCCGGGGTGGCCCACTCTCGCGGAACGCCGTACCTTGCAGCCAGACCCAGAGGCCGCATGGACCCGATCGCCCGCACCCGGCTGGAGACGCTGCTCGCCAGCCTCCCCTCCGGCCACGACCGGCAGCACCTGCTCGACCGCTTCGTGCGCGGCGAGGTGCTCCTGGGGCAGCGGACCACGGCGCATGACCACGCCCGGGTCGTCCTCGACCTGATCGAGGATGAGGGGACCGACCTCCGACACCTGTTCGCCGAGCTCCGGGCTCGACACCCAGAGCGCAGGGCCGACATCGAGGCGGTCGAGGCGCTGACGATCTCGTCGGTGGCCCAAGACGAAGACCGACCCACCGAGATGCTCGACCCTGCGGCGCTCGCGGCTGCGCTGGCCGACCACAAGGCGCGCACCACCCCCCCGGCCGTTCGAAGCCTCGCGGGCGCGTCGTCCAGCCCCCCCGTCGCGACCGCGTCTCCGGCGGAGCGGCCCTCCGCGCCAGGCCCGGCT